>CAYXFW010000152.1:0-6853 GCA_964464305.1 uncultured Verrucomicrobiota bacterium | reverse complement strand
CAGCGCGTCGAGGACGAACTGGCCGAGGTCGAGGTGGGCGTGGTTGACCGTGTTGTGCCCGGCCTTCACCGCGACCCAGAGGGCGTTGGGATCGTTCCACGCGCTGCGGAAGACGGCCACGGGAACGTCGCCGCGCAGCCGCGTGTCGAGCGGGCGCGAAGCCAGCGCGTCCGCGCGCGCCGGCGCGTACCACACGATGTGCCACGGCGTCGCCTTCCCGGAGGCGAGCGCGGCATGCTCGTCCGCCGCGTACGCCGGGTCGCCGAACTTGCGCGCGAGCCAGGACATGCACGCCATCGGCCGTCGCCTCGCGTTCTCGCCGCAGTCGGCGTAGTTGAAGACGAGACCCGTCGGTCCCGCGAGGGACATCGGCATCTGGCCGGCGTTCGACAGACCCGGCGTGCGGCCGAGTCCGAAGTCGGTGCCGAGCGCCGTCTGCAGGGCGTCGAGGCCGAACGCGGTGTAGTCGGTGGCGTAGGTCCAGTAGCCCGGGCCCTCGCCCCAGTTGCCGTCGGGCGCGTAGGAGGCCAGCGCGAGCGGCAGCGAGCGGACGGCCGCAGGCAGGATGACCCGCAGCGGTTCCGGCGCCACGTCGCCGATCGCCAGCGCGCCGGCCAGCATGCCGCCGTTGCAAACCTGGTTCCAGTTGTGGTCGCACTTCGCCCACCAGCCCCGGCCCTCGTAGACCTTGATGCCGGGCTCGAGGCCGAGCCGCACCATCGCGCCCTCGATCGTCCGCCGCGTTTCCGCGTCCAGCGCGCCGTGCGTCCAGTCGTAGCCGACGGCCATCGCGCAGGTCATCTCGGCGGTGTCCAGGAAGTGGGACGGGTTCCAGTCCTTGAACGCACAGGCCTTCAGCATGAAGCCGCGCGCCGCATCGGCGTAGGCGCGCTCGCCCGTCCACCGGTAGGCGAAAGCGAGCAGGCCGATGTGGTGGAGGTAGTCGCGGCTGACGGACAGCAGGCGCGGTCCGATCAGTTTGTGATCGCGCGGTGTCGCGGTCCTCGACTTCGCCGCATCGGTCAGCACGCCGGCGACATGGCGCGCGAGCGACGCGTCCGTCGCCGCCAGGGTCTTGAGCTCGGCCAGCCGGTCCTCCAGAAGCCATAGCCGCGGATGGCCCGGGCGCAGCATCGCCGCCGGGTCGCGCGTGCCGTCGCCCGCGGCCGGCCCGGCCGTCTCCGCCGCCCGCCCGCCCGCCGCAACCGCCAGCAGCCCCGCCGCAATCCACACCGCTTGCTTCATCCGTTTGCCTTCCGTTGGCGACGGACAGAGGACCGTCGCGGATCCGGTTTCGATGCCGCGTAGGCGGCGGACGTCTCGCGGATCACGCCGTCCGGCGGCGACAGGAACCTGTCGGGCGGGATGGCAACATCCGGGCACTTGCGGAGCACGTCACGGTCCAGAGTGACGCACCGCGTGCCAAGGTGCAGGGCCAGGGTGACGTACTGGCTGTCGTACACGGTGATGTCGCGTCGGACGGCTTCGCGCAACACCGCCGTCCACGGGGGCTGGCGCTCGAGCGGCGACAGGGCTGCAAGCGCGCGCTCCCAGACCGGCCCGGCGTCATCGACCGACATCCCCCCGTGTCGGATCCACTTCCAGAGCACACTCTGGAACTCGATCCTCCAAAGCGGGGGCACGATCCATTCCGGATCCGCCTCGCGCATGCGTTGGGCAATTCCCGTCATCTCCCCCTCGATGAACAAGTGCGCCACCAAGTTCACGTCGGCGACAATCACGCCCGGCCCTCCCGGATCGCCGCGGAAACGAGGCGGACGGTCAGCGGTCGCGCACTCCGGAACGGGACCACGGGGGGAAGCTCCCGGGCTTCGGACAATCCGGCCTCGAGGAGGAGGATGGCCTCCTGGTTCATGGAGCGACGCGCATGGGCGGCGACTTCGCGCAGGCGCCGGTGCACCGGCGCCGGAACATTCCGGATTACGAGCGTGGGCATGGCGTTGGCCTCGTCAGCGGAAGTACTATGCTAGCACAATGCATGCATGTCAATCGGATGACCCCGGCCGCACCCCGGGAACGCGGAGTCGAGGTTTGTAACCGGGCGCGTTGAGCCCGGCGGGCAAGCGCTCCGGTGCGCGGGGATGCCGGGGTCGACGCCCCCGGCCACAACTCGGGAACACGGCGTCAAGGTTTGCCCCCTGGCGCGTCGAGGGCGGCGAGGAGGAAGGCGGTGACGCGGTCCTGCCAGCGGCGGTCCGTGATCGCCTCGGTATGGCCGAGGCCGGGGACGAGCCACAGCGTCTTTGGCTCCCGGGCCCGGTCGTAGAGGCGTTGCGCATGGGACGCGGGGATCACGCGGTCCGCCGTGCCGTGTAGGAACAGCACCGGGACGGGCGCGATGCGATCGACGACCTCGCCGGGACCGAGGCGGTCGCCGATCACGAGATATGACAGCGGGCCGCGGAGGACGGATAGGCCCGGCATCGCGCCGATCTTGTCCTTCACGATGGAACGGTAGGAGAAGAAGGCCGAGTCCGCCACGACCGCCTTCACGCCGCGCGTGCCCTCCCGGCCGAGCACCGCCAGCGCATTAACGCCGCCGAGGCTCTGGCCGAACACCACGACGCGCACCGGGTCGACATCCGGGCGCGACAGCACGTGTTCGATGGCGGCGAGGGAATCCTCGTAGATGCCGCGCCGATCCGGCCGTCCGGCGGAGGCGCCGTAGCCGCGGTAGTCGAAGGCAAAGACGTTGAAGCCGCGCGTGGGGAGCCAGTCGACGAACGAAAAATGCGCGCTCATGTTCTGCGCGTTGCCGTGGAGATGGATCACGGTCCCCGTCGCCGCCCCGCGAGCCGGCACGAACCAGCCGGAAAGCGCCGTGCCGTCCCGGCTGGCGAACCGGACCTCCGTGAAGGCGAGCCCGGCGTCCGCGGGCGATCCGTGGACCACCCGGTCGGGGTAGTAGAACATCCGGCTGACGCAGCCGGTCATGGAGCAGAAGAGGACGACGACGGCGAGGCCCAGCGCCACCCCGCCCGCAATGCGGGCGAGAGAGGCGAGAAGCGCACCTGCCAGGCTGTCGTGCATGGTTTCGAATTTCCTGCCCGTGTCCGGGATTCGGCCTCGTGTCGGGAGGGCGCGGGGCCACCCGCGCCGCCGGGATCCCGCGTTCCGCTACTTCTCCGCAGGCAACTCCGCCCTGAGCGCCGTGATCGGATCGCGCAGCCCGGCGGCCCCGGGTTCCGCGGCGGCCAAAGTTGCGGCCCGGTCGAGCAGGGGGCGAGCCTCGGCGGGGCGGCCGGCGCCGGCGAGGGCGCGGGCGGCGCGGTAAAGGCAGTCCGCCTCGCCGGCTTTGTGGCCCGCCCTGGCATGGGCGGCGGCGGCGGCCCGGAGGTCGGCGGCCACGCGGGGCGCCTGCGAGGCGCGGCCGCGCTGGCGGGCGGCCTCCTCGAACGCTTCGGCGGCGGCGGAGGCCGCGTCGGCGGCGGAAAACACCCGGGCCCTTGCCTCGGCCTGCCAGGCGAGGAGCGAGGCGTCGTCGTCCGGTCCGGTCAGCCGCGCGGCGCTCTCGACCGCCGCCCGCGCGCCGGGGAAGTCGTCCGTTGCCAGCGCGATGTCGGCCGCCAGCAGCGCGGCGGCGGCCCGGGAGGTCCGTGACGGAGTGGGCAGGGAGGCCAGGGATGCGGCTGCGGCGCGGGCCTCGTCCGCGCGGCCCTGCGCGAGGGCGATGCGTCCCTCGAGAATGGCGGCGTCCGCTTCGGACCGCTTTGCGCGGCGCAGCCCGTCGCGCGCCTCGCGGACCGCCCCGCGGGCCGCGACCAGCGCGCCGGAGTCGAAGAGGCACGCGCCCAGGTTCACGCCGAGGGCGCCGACGGCGGACGCATCGTCCAGCGCGCGCGCGCGCTGGAGGGCCTCGCGGTAGAGCGGAATGGCCCGCGCCGGCTCGCCCATGTCGAAGACCTTGCGCGCCGCCCCCGCGAGCCGTCCCAGTTCCGCATCCGTCGCCGTCGTCACCGGAGCCGTGCGGCAGCCGAGCAAGAGGAGAAGGCACGAAAGGAAACCGACACCAAGCGTCGCGTGGCGCATGGAGGGCGCCGCTCCGTCGGCGCCAATGCGCAACGGTACACAAGGTTCGGGCACGACGGAGCGTGCCCCTCCATCGGCGACACCCGACACCTGACACCCGACACCCCGTCCGGTCTTCATGGCGCGCCTCCTCCGACCGCGCCGGGCGCGATCGGATCGAGTGGCGTGCCGCCCTCCATGGCGCCGCGCAGGAGCCAGTGGCGCTGAAGGCCGCTCAGAAGCTTCTCGGTCTCCTGGAGCGTGGCGCGGGCTTGGAGGACGACGCCCGGGACGTCCTTCATCTCGCCGCGAACGGTCTCGACGACCCCGGGCAGGGCGTCGGAGGATTTCTGGACGTTGCGCAGGATGCCGTTGGCTTCGTCGATCGTCTTCTCGAGCTTGCCGAGCAGGGTGTTGACCTGTTCGATCGCCTTGCGGGATTCATCCGCGATCGCGGGATCGCGCAGGATCTTCCCGGCCGTGCCCTCGCCGTCGCGGAGCCCCGCGGCGATGCCGTCGAGGTTCGCGAGAAGCTGCTGGAGACTGTTCGTCGGGCTGCGAAGATCGGCGGCGAGGCCGCGATACTCGGCCAGGGTCTTCTCGACCTCTGTCAGGGCAGGGAGGACGGAGTCCTGGATCTGTTCGACGACGAGCTGGACCATCTCCAGCAGTTCCGTGTCCTTGCGAATCGGGATCTGGGCGTTTTCCAGCGACAACAACGCCCCCGAGCCGACGGTGATGGAGATGTAGGCGGCGCCCGCGACGCCGTACTCCTTTTTCACGACGGCGACGGAGTCGACGTGGAGGAAGCGCGCGTACTCGCCGCGGATGTGGAGGACGCCCTCGATCGAGCCGTCGTCGTTGACGCGGATGCGTTCGACCCGGCCCGCCACCGCGCCGAGGATCTCGATGCGCGCCCCGCGTTCGACGCCGAAGGTGCCCTCGGCGGGGAAGGTGACGCGCAGGTCGTGGACCGGCTCGAACCACCGCTGCGCGCGCGCCATGAGAAAAATGCCCGCGACGATGAGCACGACCGCGAGCACGACAAACGTGCCCACGATCTCGTTCACATGCCTGAACTTGTACGGTGCGTTGGCCATCGTCCACCTCGCTGCCCGTCGCCTATCCTGCCGCAGAGGACCCGTCCATGGCGAGCCGGACCGCGGGTTCGAGCGCCCCCGTCAGCCGCGGGTCCACCCGTTCGGTGATCCATACCGCCGCCGCGCCCGCCGCGAGCGATTCGCGGAGGACCGCGCACAGCGCGTCCGCGGTCCGGGGCGTCACTCCCGCCGCGGGCTCCTCCAGCACAAACAGCGCCGGCTTCCCGAGCCAGGCGCGCACCCACTGCGCGGCCTGAAGTTCGCGCGGATCGGCCCAGGCCGGCCGGCCGGCCGGGATCCCCGCCAGGCCGAAGCGTCGCGCGAGATCGTCCGCCGCCGCGCGCAGGTCCGCCGCCGGGCGGTCGCCGTGGTAGAGCTGGGCAAGGACCACGTTCTCGTCGACATCGAGATTGCCGATCCACGCGGTCCCGGCAAAGACCCGCCCGATGCGCGCGCGCCGCGCCGCCTGCACACCGGGAGCGCCCGCGGTCCACGGCTGGCCCTCGAATTCGACCCGCCCCGACGCCGGAATCGAGAAGCCGCAAAACAGGTCGCCGACCGCCGGAATCCACGCCGGGTCCGCAGCCTCCAGCAGGGCGAGCGCGCCGGGCGCGAGGTCGAACGTCAGCGGCGGCAGGGCGCCGCGGCCGGCGGTGTCCGCCGGGACGGCTTCGAACACGCTCAACACGGGACCGGGGGCGCTCATAGGTAGGTCACCAGCGACACGATCATCAGGACGAAAAACAGCGCCGCGACGGAGCGGACGACGCCGCGCGTGGCGGCCTGCGGGATTTCGGTCAGCGCCCGGCGGACGCCGAGCCCCTCGCTCGTGCAGATGATGCCCGTCAGCAGCCCCGGGATCAGGGTCTTGGCGACGAGGTTGAGGATGTCCGCCGGCAGGATCGCCTTCGCCACGCTCTCGACGAACATCGCCCCGGAGCCCATCGGGGCCTCCATCAGCACGCCCGCGGCGTAGCCGACGGCGAAGGAGACCAGCACGAAGAGGATGGTCAGGCAGAACACCGAAATCGCCACGCCCACCGCGCGCGGGAGGGCCAGGTAGGGGAACGGATCGAGTCCCTGCGAGTCCAGCACGCGGATCTGGCCGTCCAACTGCATGGCCGACAGCTCCGAGGCGATCGCCGTGCCGCTGCGCATGATCACGACGAAGTTCACCAGCAGCGGGCCCGCCTCGCGGATGACCACCATGACCAGGATCGGGCCGACGAACGCGGCCTGGCCGAGCCGCGCAAGCTGGGTCTGCGTCTGCAGTACGACCAGCAGCCCGATGACCGCCGCCACCATCGAGACGAACGGGATCGCGTCGACGCCGGTGAAGAGGATCTGTCGCGCCAGCACCGACCGTACCGGCCGGCGCCACGAGCTGGGCCGCAGCGCAAGGACGACCGCCATCGCCGCCGAGGCGACAAGGTCCCGGTGCCTCCGCCACCCCCGGATCGCCGCATCCCCGATACGTCCGATGGAACTCATATGCACCGCGCCGCATTCCGCGCGGCGCATGCGCCACGATTACCCCAACCCGCCCCGCGCAACAAGGCCAAACCGTCCGCCCCAAGTCCTCGCCTGGGCCACAACTCGAGGATCCGGATGCTGCTTCGAGGGTCGATTCATCGGCGCCGGTGGAACGGCGCCCTCCAGATCCGTCTTCTCGTATCTCTATGGAATGCATCTGGAGGGCCGCGCCGCGCCCTGCGAAGCGTCCT
>CAYXFW010000151.1:0-6864 GCA_964464305.1 uncultured Verrucomicrobiota bacterium | reverse complement strand
ACGATATAGCTATGTCTGTCTTGAAGGAAGTGGGAAGTGGAGCGGTATTCGCGTCGGACGAACCGCAGAACCGCAGAATACCGAACCGCAGAACGCCGAAGGGCGGCCCGCCTTCACCGGACGCATCGTTCAGGCAAGGGGCGAGGGTCGAGGGGGCGCCGGAGGCGCCGAGGATCGTCGGCCGGACGCGGACCGATGTCGGATCTCATCCTTCATCCCACACCCCATAGCCTTCAGCCTATAGCCTACAGCCCTCCTCCCCGCTTCTGCAGCCGCCCGACGAAGGAGTGAATGCGGCGGGCGGCTTCCTTGATGTCGTCGGTGGCGGTCGCGTAGGAGCAGCGGATATGGCCCTCGCCGCAGGCGCCGAAGGCGGTGCCGGGGACGGCGGCGACCTTTTCCTCCTGCAGCAGGCGGAGCGAGAATTCCCTGGCCGTCAGTCCGAGGTGGCCGATGTAGGGGAACATGTAGAACGCGCCGCGGGGCTCGGAGACGGGCAGGCCCATGTCCGCGAAGGCGTGCAGGAGGTAGTTGCGGCGGCGGTTGTATTCGTCGCGCATGGCGTCGACGTCGGCGGCGCAGCCGCGGAGCGCCTCGACGGCCGCCTCCTGGCTGAGGATCGGCGCGCAGAGCATGGTGTACTGGTGGATCCGCATCATCGCGTCGATCAGCGGCGCCGGCGCGCAGGCGTAACCGAGCCGGTAGCCGGTCATCGCCCAGGCCTTCGAAAACCCGTGGAGGAACACGGTGCGCTCGCGCATGCCGGGCAGCGAGGCGATGGATGTGTGCGTGCCGCTGTAGGTGAGTTCCGCGTAGATCTCGTCGGTCAGCACGACCAGGTCGCGCTCGATCGCGAACGCGGCGATGGCCTCGACGTCGGCCCGGTCGAGCCCGGCGCCGGTGGGGTTGTTCGGAAAGTTCAGGATCAGCAGGCGCGCGCGCGGCGTGGCGTGCCGCTCGAGCGCCTCGCGCGTCAGCCGGAACCCGGTCTCGCGGGAGCCGGGGACGGGGACGGGCACGCCGTGCGCGAACCGGATCAGGGGCGCGTAGGACACGTAGCACGGCTCGTGGTAAAGCACCTCGTCGCCGGGATTGACGAGCGCGCGGACGGCCAGGTCCATCGCCTCGCTGACGCCGACGGCGATCAGGCACTCGTCGTCCGGGTTGTAGGCCGCGCCGTAGACGCGCGCGACGTACTCGCAAATCGCCCGGCGCAGCTTCAGCAGGCCGAGGTTCGACGTGTAATGGGTGGCCCCGCGCTCGAGCGCGAAGATCGAGGCCTCGCGCACGCGCCACGGCGTGTCGAAATCAGGCTCGCCGATGCCGAGGCTGATCACATCGCGCATCGAGCTGACGATGTCGAAGAAATCGCGGATGCCCGACCGCGGGATTTCCCGCACGTGGTGCGCGATGCGGTCAGGGGCTGACGGAAAGTCGTTCTCGCTCATCCGGGGCATCCATCAAGAAACCGTGCGACTTGTAGGTTTTCAGCATGAACGACGTCGCCGTCGCCGTCACGCCGGGGATCACCGAGAGCTTCTCGCTGACGAACCGCGCCACGGTCCGGAGATCCGTTCCTTCGATGAAAAGCAGCAGGTCGGCCTGGCCGCTGACCAGGTAGGCCGACACGACCTCGGGGAAGCGGCAAACCCGGTGGGCGATGTGGTTGAACCCGCCCTCGCGCTCCGGAGTCACCTTGACCTCGATGATCGCCACGACCTTGTTTTCGGCCGCCTCGTCCTCGTCCAGAACGGCCCGGTAGCCGCGAATCACCCCGCGCCGCTCGTAGTCGGCCATCCGGGTCCGCACCTCGTCGGGCGTCACGTTCAACAGCGCCGCGAGATCGTCGACCGATTCGCGTGCCCGCGCCTTCAACACCTGCAACAATGGATCCATGCCCCGCCTCCCCCGGGTCCGCGCGCGGCGATCCCCCGGAAAACAGAATCGCGGCCCCCCGGGGGCCGCGATTCCGAATGCGCTGAAACCCGGACTACTTCTTCGGTCCGAGGACCGTGTCCTTCGCCGCCTTGGCGATACGGAACTTCAGCACGCGCTTCGCCGGAATCTTGATCGGCTCCTTGGTCTGCGGATTGATACCCATGCGGGCCTTCCGGTTGACCAGAACGAGCTTCCCGAGTCCGGGGATCGTGAATCCATCCTTCGCGCCCTTGTAAGCCAGCGTGACGAGCTGCTCGACCACCGCCCCCGCCTGCTTCTTCGTGATACCGACCGCTTCGGCCAGCGCCGACAGAACCTGCGTCTTCGTCAACTTTGCCATGTTCGTTCCGCTCCTCTCGCGTACAGTTTTGGGCCGCCGATCCCCTCGGCGAACCCGATGTCCGTCAACTAGGATACGGTGCCGCCCTGCGAATGCAATAACTTTCCGCGGGAAAAATGGGGTTTCTGAAACCGGCCCGGCCGGTCGACGCGACCCGGCCTCAGGCCACGGCGTGCATCGCCATGGCCACCGCGACCCCGGTGACCAGACCGGCGAAGACCTCGAGCCGCGTGTGCCCGAGCAGCTCGGCGAGCTTCTGCTCGGAGAGATGGTGCTGTTTGAACAACTCCTGCACGATCTGGTTGAGCAGCCGCGCCTGCTGGCCGGCGGCGCGGCGCACGCTCTGCGCGTCGAACATCACGACCGCCGCAAACGCCAGCGCCAGCGCGAACATCGAACTGGCGAAGCCCTCGCGCAAGCCGATCGACGTCGCCAGTCCGCAGACCATCGCCGTGTGGGCGCTCGGCATCCCGCCGGTGCTGAAGAGCAGGCGGAAATCGATCGTGTGCTGCCGCAGAAGCCCGCGCGTCATCTTGATGGCCTGCGCAACCGTCCACGCGGTCAACGCAACCCAGATGCTCAGGTTGTAAGCGACTTCGGGTCTCAGCGACATGGCCCGGCATTGTGTCCCGCCCGCTCCCGCACTGCAAGCGGGATGCGAGGCCCCAAATCCTCGGCCAAGCCTTTGGTATCCGCTGCCCACCCGTGTGAAGTACGCATGGATACGGCCGCGACGGAGCGCGGCCCTCCAGGTCCGTTCGCATAGAGATGCGAGATGATTGTCCTGGAGGGCGCCGCTCCGCCATGCCCTGCGAAGCGGCTTCGCGAAGCAGGGTCGGCGCCGTGCAGGAGACACTCGAAGCATCGTTCGTTCCCGATCATCGGGTCTTAGCCGAGGATTTGGGGAGGCCCTGGATCCTCGCTTGAGTGTTTGGGCCGGCAACGCGCGCAAGCCGGAGCGCGCATGGATACGGCAGCGAGCCGCGAGGACGCTTCGCAGGGCACGGCGCGGCCCTCCAGGTTCCGTCTGCCGCGCCGTTTTCTGAAGATTCGCCCCGTGGGCGGCGTATGGTACGAAACGGGACAGCGAAGGGAGACGCCATGAAACGGACGGGGAGTGGATGGGTGCGGACGGCGGCGATCGCGGCGGCCGCATGGGCCGTGACGGCGCAGGCGGCGCCGCCGGAGGCGCCGGGCGGTGGGCGGCGCGCGAATGTCGCCCGGCAGCCGGACGGCGAGATCCGCGTCGACAACTTTCCGATGGTGGACCAGGGCGGCCGCGGCTACTGCGGTCCGGCGACGATCGCGCGCCACATACAGTATCTCGGGGGCGGCGCGGCAGTCGACGACATCGCCGCCGCGTGGGCGGAATCGTCCGAGGCCGGCAAGGGCCCGAAGGGCCTGATCGCCGCGTTCGACCGGAAGGGCAAGTCGTGGGGTGCGCGCGCCCGCATCGTCTACGACATGGAGCCGCCGGAGATGCGGAAGGCGCTGACGGAATACAACCGGATCGCACGAAAAGAGAAGAAGCCCCCCTACGCGATTGCCGGCGACCGCCTGCCCGGCAATCCGGAGGAGATCTACGGGAAGCTCGATGCGGGCGCGTGGATCCGGGCGCGGACGGCCGACACAGCGGGGATGAGAACGTTCGCGAAGATCCTTACGAAAAGTCTCGACGAGGGCCTCCCCCTGGCCTGGGGCGTCCAACTCGGCCTCGTCAAGGAGAACGGCGAACTCCGGCAGACCGGCGGCGGCCACATGCGGACCATCCTCGGCATCAACCCTGCGCGCGGCGAGATCCTCTTCTCCGACTCCTGGGGCAAGGGACACGAACTGAAGCGGATGAGCCTGGCCGACGCCTGGGCGATCTCTTCCCAATTGATCGTCGTCGAGCCCCGCTGACGCACCCGCCGCTGTGATACACTTCCGCCCATGCGCCCGGCGTGGATGGACGAAATCTGGCGGTTCGCCGTGTGCGGCCTCGGCGCCGCGGCGGCGGACATCGGCGCGTATTCCGCGCTGACCCACTTCGCGGGCCTCCACCCGCTGGCGGCCAATCTGATCAGCCGTCCCCTCGGCGGACTCGTCAGCTTCACCGCGAACCGCTTCTGGACCTTCCGCCACCGGCCGATGGAGAAGTCCCTGCCCGTTCAGTTCGGCCGCTACTGGATCGTATGGATCGCGGCCTACGGTCTGTCGGAGCTCTTCCTCTTCCTCTGGCTTCGGGTGCTGCCCGGGGACCAGACGATCGCCAAGCTCCTGGCCGAGGGCTGCGTCGGGATCCTCAGCTTCCTCGCCCAGCGGCTGTGGACCTACCGCTGAAGGTCAGCCTATTCGAACCGCGCCGGCTGGCCGGTGGCGGCGAGAACGGAGTGCCACAGGCCGCCGTCGGGGTCGATGCGCTGCGTACGGCCGGCGAGCGCCCCGATCGGGACGTGGATGAATGCGTCGTGGAGGTAGCCGATCATCACGCCCGTCTTGCCCGCCATGGCGGCGTGTGCGGCGTTGCGCGCGTAGAGATCGCACAGGATCGCATCCTCCGCGTCCGCGGCATGGCTGCGGACCAGGTAGCTCGGGTCGAAGTACCGGACGGCCGCCGGAATCCGCGCGGCACGGAAGTGCGCCTCGATCCGCCCCTTGAGGAAGAGGCCGATGTCCTGCAGCCTCGCATTGCCCGACGCGTCCACGCCCTCCGCCGCCGGGAGCAGATCCTGCCCCGCGCCCTCCGCAACGACCACCACCGCGTGCCGGCGCGCCTCGATGCGCCGCCGGAGCGCCTCGAGGAATCCGCCCGGGCCCTCGAGCGCGAACGGAATTTCGGGAATCAGCGTGAGGTTCACGTCCTGGCTCGCAACCGTCGCGCCGGCCGCAATGAATCCGGCATGCCGGCCCATCAGCTTCACGAGGCTGATGCCGTTCTCGACGCTCTTGCTCTCCGTGTGCGCGGCGTCGATCACGCCACGGGCGGTCTCGAGCGCCGTCTGGTAGCCGAACGTCCGGCTCACGAACGCGACGTCGTTGTCGATCGTCTTCGGAATCCCGATCACCGCCAGCTCCGCGCCCTGCCGCCGGGCCTCCGCATGGAGCTTGAGCGCGCCCCGCTGCGTGCCGTCGCCGCCGACGCAGAAGAGGACGTTCACGCCGCGCCGCCGGAGGTGGCCCACCGCAACCTCCGGATCGACCGGCCCGCGCGACGTGCCCAGCATGGTGCCGCCCGCCTTGTGAATGTCGTTGACGAGATCCGGATCCAGCCGGACCGGCTCCAACCCGCTGTCCGGATCGAGCCCGCGGTAGCCGTTCCGGAAGCCCAGCACCCCGGCCGCGCCATAGCCATGATGGAGCTGCATGAAGACCGAACGGATGACGTTGTTGAGACCGGGGCAGAGCCCTCCGCACGTCACGATGCCGGCGCGAACGGCCCCCGGCTCGAAGTACAGCCTCTCCCGCGGACCGGCCCGCTCGAACGATACGCCCACGCCGCCGCTTCGCTCGATGTCGAGCGGAATTCGAACGTCGTCGGACACGAACCTCCGCAGCGGCGATGCGACGCGCGCCGTCCCGAGACTGTCGACCCGCATGAATTCATCGTCCGCCATGGCCCGCACTCCCCTTCGTTATGGCCGGCCATCATACCCGTCCCCGGCGCGGCGTCACGACCGATCACGGGGCTTGATGCGGATGGGGGGAAAGCGCAAGGTTTACGCCGCATGGACGGCGAGGGCTGGCTCGTCGCCGTCCCGGAGACCCACACCATGAACCGAGCGTCCTGCATCCGAACCCTGGGCCTCGCAACCGTCGCGCTCTGCGGCCTTGCCGCGGCGGCGCACGCGGCCGACGCGCCCGCAAAGCGGCCGAATGTGCTGCTGATCTGCGTCGACGATCTCAAGCCGCTCCTCGGCTGCTACGGCGACCCGCGCGCAAAGACGCCGGGCATCGACCGGCTCGCCGCGCACGGCATGCTCTTCGAGCGCGCATTTTGCAACCAAGCCGTCTGTGCGCCATCGCGCAACGCGCTGATGACCGGCCGGCGTTCGACGACCCTCGGGATCTACGATCTCGGCACGAACTTCCGGAAGGCCGCGCCCGACGCGGTCACCATCGCCCAGCAGTTCAAGGCGCACGGGTACCGGACCGAGGCGATGGGCAAGATCCTGCACGTCGGCCACGGGAACCACGAAGATGCCGCGTCCTGGAGCGTCCCGCACTGGAAGCCGGCCGCCTCCGGGTACGCGCTGCCGGAGAACCGGGAGTTCACGAAGCGGGAGTTTGCCAAGGCGAAGGCCGCCGGCGTGCCGGAGGCGAAGATGGCCGGCCTGCCCAAGGGCGCCGCGACGGAATGCGCCGACGTCGCCGACAACGTCTATGCCGATGGCCTGATCGCCGACGAAGCCGTGCGCCGTCTCCACGCGGCCGCCGGGAAGCCCGGCGAGCCGTTCTTCATGGGCGTGGGTTTCCTCAAGCCGCACCTGCCGTTCTGCGCGCCGAAGAAGTACTGGGACCTCTACAAGGAGGCCGACTTCCCGCTGCCCGAGCTCCGCGCCCCGCCCGTGGGCGCGCCGGAGTTCGCGCCGACCACGTGGGGCGAA
>CAYXFW010000150.1:0-6876 GCA_964464305.1 uncultured Verrucomicrobiota bacterium | reverse complement strand
CGGCCCTCGTGGATGATCATCGCCCGCGTGCAGACCGCCTCGACTTCCTCGAGAATGTGCGTGGAGATGATGATCGCCTTCTCGGCGGCCATCGCCCGGATCATGTCGCGGACCAGGTGCTTCTGGTTCGGGTCGAGCCCGTCGGTGGGCTCGTCCATGACCAGCAGCGAGGGATCGTGCAGCACGGCCTGGGCGAAGCAGGCGCGCTGCTTGTAGCCCTTGGAGAGCGTTTCCACGGTCTGGTGCCGCACGCTGCCAAGCCGGCATCGCTCGATGGCGGAGTCGACCCGGCGCGCCCGCTCGGCCCCGCGGTAGCCGCGGATCCCCGCCACGAAGTCCAGGAACCCGGACACTGTCATGTCCGGGTAGACGGGCGCGTTCTCGGGCAGGTAGCCGATCAGGCTCTTCGCCGCAATCGGATCCTCGACGATGTCATGCCCTCCGATGAGCGCTGTCCCGGCCGTCGGCGTGAGAAAGCCCGTCACCATCCGCATCGTGGTCGACTTGCCCGCTCCGTTGGGCCCGAGGAACCCGAGGATCTCCCCCTTGTTCACGGTGAACGAGACGCCCCGCACCGCCTCGAACGCCCCATAACTCTTGCACAATTCCTTGACTTCAAGCATGAAACACCCCTCGTCCGTACGGACGATCCAGTACCCGGCCAGACGCCGCTTAAGCTGTGTAGACTACGTAACTGCGGCCGGCGTTCAATGTTTTTCGGCAGGTTTCTTGCGTTCGCGTTCGACGAGGTCTCGGTTGAGATCGAGAAAGGGGTCACGCCAGGGGTAGTGGCGAAGCAGGGAGTCGTCCCGCTGACCCATCACGCAGAAGGCGGCAAACAGGGCTTCGACGGTGGCCAGACCCGTGTCGGGATCTGCATGGATCTTGGAGCGTCGCGGGTAGGCGGTCCGCCAGCCCGGAGGGATGGAGCGCGCGTGGACGGGCCCGATGGCCCTGCGCATCTTCTCGAGATGCCGCCAATTGGCGTCGAGCAGGAGCAACGGCCGGCCGGCATCGTCGCGAGCGAGAGGCGGGGCGTCCGGCGCGAGCAGGAGGTGGCGCGAGAGGTCGGGCTTCCGGCTCAGGGGATACAGGAGAAACTCAAGCCCGGGCGTTCCGCGAAGAGGCTGAATCGTGCACTTGGCTCGATTCTCGCCGCGCCGGACGATGATAAGAACCTCAGAAACCATGCGGGGCAGGGTAGGCGGTTCGGTTCCCGATGCAAGGGGTTTCGACCGCTCCGCCTCGATGCGGCGCATCTCCGACATATGGAACGCCACGAGAATCGCCCGATCGGCCGGCCCGGCGTGCCTCGGCGAAGCGCAGCGAAGACGGGCGGGCCGGCCCTACCACGGATCCCATGCGACGGCGAGCACGCCCGGCTTCGTCCCCGCCCCGGGGGCGGGAACTACGCCGGGCACTTTTCCCGGCGCGAGGCGCCGGGAAAAGTGGTGGAGGCGGGGGGAATCGAACCCCCGTCCGTACAGCGGTCGCTACAGCTTCTACGCGCGTGTCCCGTCTTTAAATCTCATCCCGCGCACTGCCGGCGGACAGGCCATGCGAAGGACCAGCGGCCACGAAAGTTTCTCGCCCCTTCTCCCGGCCACCCGGAGTCGGAGCCAGCCTGCTGCAACGTCCCATCCACCCAGCAGGCGTCAGCGGGGGGACGTCGCGGAACTAAGCCGCGAGAGCCAGTTCTTCGTTGGCTTTTGTGTTTTTTCCCGGATATTTAGCGAGGCCAACCGGGGTCCTCGGCGCGCCACTGCAACTTCCAACCGCACGTCGAAACCATATCGCCCCCGACGTGAGGATGACCGGCACTACCTGACGACTGCACCCACCGGTCAACAGGGGAACTCTACTCCGGATCGGGCCGCGGCGCAATGGCGCTTATTGCGCCACGCAGGGCGGGAGCGCATCTCCGAGTTTGTGAGATGCGGAGATGCAACCGCGGGGCGGGGGATCAAGGACCGCCGGAGGAGAAGTCGTCGACGCCGCCGACCCATTCGTCGTACCACCGGAATGTGTGCACGTACATCTTGTTGCGTCCGTCATCTTTCCATGGATCGCGCCAAACCGTGGCCATTGCGTTGTGGCTGGCGACACGGATGCCGGTCCGCCAACCTCCGGTCTCCGGGTCGAAGACCTGGCGACGGGACTGGGTCGCCATGACGATGGAGAACACGTTGTTGCGAACGCCCAGCAACCCGCACGTGTTCCGGACCAGACCTTCGCGGGCCTGCCACGACTTGATCCGGGGCACAACGCTGTTGGTATCGTGGAGCTGGCCCTGACGGATCAGGGAGAGATTCTGGAATCCCTGTGCGGGACGGCCCACCATGATCGCCCCTGCCAGTTGGAGGGCTTCCTCGGCGGTGATGGCACCGCCACCCGGGGCGGGGACCCCGGGACCGAGTTCCACCGGGCAATTGAGGAAGGCGGTCGCCAGGACGTTGGTGACCGAGGTGTTCATGTTCACCAGGCCGTACCGGACGTCGTTCGTGAAGACCGTGAACCGGTCGAGCACCGCAAGCACCGAGGGTCCGATCAGGTTCACCGTCTGCCACGGCCGGTTCGCGAAGTACAGGAGATAGCCCAAGTCGCCCGCGGAGCGCAGCGGACCGTTGTGCACGTACATGTACGGATCGCCCCGCTCGCCCCCCGATGCCATCGGGGTCCCGGCGTTGGGGTTCATCCGGCCAAACGAGTTTGCGGGGTCCGCATCCGGCGAGGCCAGAAGCCGGCCCGTGTAGAGCGGTGACCAGTGGGACGTGAAACTCCAGTTGATCCGGGGATCGTTGGCGGCCCAGGAGCAGCCATAGAGCTGATTGATCGCAGCGGTCGACGGCGTGAAGCAGTCCGCGAAGATGAGCTCGGTGATGAGCCCGCTGACCGGAACCGAAATGCGGTCGAGCACCCGGTTCATTTCGTCCAGAACGCTCCACTCATCCAGGACCATCTTCACGGGCAATGCGGAGTTGGTCGTCGAGGCGGTGGTTTTCCAGTCGCGGGTGAGGACGCTGAAATGGGCCGAGGCCAGGGTCATGCTGGAGGGATTCTTGACCCAGGAGGGAGCGGAGTTGGTGTACTCGACGGTGAACGTCTTCGATCCGGTCGAATCCACGAACTCGCCGCCTTCAAAATGGCACTTGATCCGGAGCTTCATGACCGGCGGAACGGCGGGGTAGTTGGACGTATACGCAAACGGGAAGATCAACTCGGTCCGGAACCGGGTGGTGAGTTCGAAGGTCGACGGGCCCTGCATGCGTAGAATGGTCATGATCTGGAGCTCGTTGAGCATGGGGACAGGCTCCGTGCAATAGCAGTCGGCATTGTTCCCGTTGGGGGAGATATCGGTTGCGATGCCGCCGGGGACGATGTCGGGGTCGACGAAATCGATCAGGTTCTTGAAAAAGGTCTCGGACTCCGTCGGGTTCTTCAGAAGGGCGTTGATGGAGGTGAAGATCTCGTCGTGACGGTTCTTGAGTTCGGTGGCCGTTCCGCCGATATAGGTCTGCTGCGTTGCGACGAGGCCGCCGAGCGAGAAGCCGGACGGATAGCGGGACAGCACGTAGAAGTTGCTCAAGGTGTTCCACCCCGAAACCAGGGGCGAAACCCCGCCCATGCTGTTCTGCCCCGGATACATCGCGTAGCCCGCGATCCGGGCGTCCGGGAGCGTCTCTGCGCGCCCGAACGGCTTGAAACGGTTCGTGGTCCCGACGCGCCCGTTGACAAGGCTCGACTCGCGCCCCGATCGCAGTTCCTTGAGAAGGCTCGACGAAAGCGCCAGCTCGGCCACATTAGTGCCGGGTCCGCGGGGCAACGACATCGCGAGCCGGGGATCCAGCTCGTGATTCCCGTTGAAGTCCAGCAGGCCGCTGCAGTCTACGATCATATAGGCGAAGATCCCTGCCTCGCGGCCGTCGGGATAGTTGACCCGCAGCCACCGGCAGTTGTTGGTTTCGGCCCGCGCGATATTCAGGATACTCCACGGCACGAAATAGGCGTGATACCAGGACAGGAGCGAGTTGTGCGTTCCGATCGACGGATGATTTCCGTTGTTGCCGGTGTGGATGGTGAGGTTGCCCCAATTCGGCACGGTGTACGACTGGCTTCCCAGATCGTTCTCGATCTGATTCATTGCCTCGGCGAGGGCGAAGTACGTCAATTCGATGGAGCCCAGTTGGTAGCCGGACATCCGGGCGGCACGGCGCTCGGTTCGCATCGACGTGGCGAAGGCGAGCCCCATCACGATCAGCATGGCCATGAGCCCCAGCACGATCACCAGGGCGATTCCGCGGCGGCGGTCCCGCCCGCCGGCATTCTTCGGTTCACGTTCGTTCATGATCGGCTCCAATCCGGTTGCTGCCGCCGCCTACCGTACGGAACGGCCGGGCGCGTTGTGGGGGAATGCACGATGGACATAGCGCCGGGCGACGCGGTCGAGAAACTTGCCCCGTTCCGTTCCGGACATGTTTGCGGCCTTGATGGCATCGTCCTCGTCCAGAATGTACATGACGAGGTCGATCCAGAGCAGGCCGCCGTCCGTGGCGGAGAAGTAGTTCCTCTTCAAGACGGGGATTCCGTTGCTACTCGGCGTATACGCGTAGATGTTGAACCGCGCGATGTGCTCCGCCATGACGGTGGCATAATCGTCCGGATAAACATCGAAGTTCGAGCTCCAATTCTTGTCCGCATAGCACTGGAAGAAATCGTTGTTCTCCGCCTGGGTCGAATGGCGGCCCAGCATGTACCCGACTTTCGGGGTGCCGGCGGGCTCCATCAGCAGGTAGCGGATCTGTTGGAGGTCCCGGTAGGGCGTGGCGATCGCGGGACCGCCCGGGACGGCTGCGAAGTTGCGGATTTCGGCCCGCTGATCCAAGGAGGCAAAGGAGACCATGTCGCTATCCTTGCCGTAAAGATCCTTGTCGCCGGGTTCGATGCGAAGCGAGACAATGAAGTCGGACATTGACATGGTCAATTGCCGCCCGATCAATTCCAGCGAGGCGCGGGCGTTGACGTCCTGGTCCACGCGGCGGCTGCCGACCTTCCATGTCATGGAACTGTCGGCGAAGAGGCGGGCGACCATGAGCACGATGATCGCCAGGATCGTCATGGCCGCGAGCACTTCGATCAGGCTGAAGCCGCGGCGAAGGCGGCGCGGAGATGGCGGGGAGATGTTCATAGCTGCTGGTTGTAGAACTGCGTGACGTAGATGTCCGCGTTGGTCACATCCGTGGCGCCGAAGCGGCCGGGCCATACCCAGAGGGTCATGCGTTTGAGACGGTTGGCGACGACATCTTCAATCCGGATCTGGTACCGGAGCGCTGTTTCTTCCACCTCGCCGCTCTGTCCGCCGCCCTGGGCGGCGGCGATGGTCATCGAGTTGATGTACGTCTGCGGGCTCGCGGTGTTCGGCACGATCTCCTTGGACCGGGAGGTTCCGTCCCAAACCTCATCGTCGCCGGAAAGCCCTTCGCCCGGGACGGGGACGCGGTAGTCATTGATGGCCGACCACGGCGCGTAGACCGATGCGGCCCGGAAGGACCGCATGACCATCTCGGCGAACAGGCTCGCGTGCGTCTGCTCGATGGCGGCCTTACTCTCGGCAAGGCCGTGGGGGAAGAGAGCAAAGGCGCCGAGAACGCCCACGGCGACGACGAGCAGAGCGAGCGAGACTTCGATCAGGGTGAATCCGCGGCGGAGGGCCCGGAGGGCGGCGGATGGGGCGGCAGGCGGCAGGCCGGCGCACCTCACGCAAAGGCGCAAAGACGCAAAGACGATTTTACGGGCGGCGCAGGGAACCGTGGATGGGGGGGGCGCTTTCATGGGGCGGTCAACTCCGTGATCTTGATGCGGCCGGTGAGGGGGCGGACTTCGACCCCATAAACCGTCGCATTGGCGTGGATGGTGTACGAGAGTTCCGAGCCGGTCACCGGATCGGTCTCGACAATTCCCTCGGTAAGAAAGATCTGGGGCGTATAAAATCTCCCGTCCGCCGTATACCCGTCCTGCAGGCGCCCGTTGGGGTGGAAGTAGATCGCGACGCACGCCTGGGTCATCCACGTTCCGTCCAGGGCGATCGGGAACTGGATGTTGTGGATGTTGTCCCGTTTCGGCCGGTCGAAGACGTTGGCATAGCTGTTATTGGCCGGAATCCGGTCCCGGTCGAACACGATTCCCTTGGGAAGGTGATGCCAGGTTCCGAGCTTTCCGGGGTAGAAGCGGGTGACGGTCGACGTCGTCGTTCCAACAACCCTCTGCTCGTTGGACGACGTGCGATTGCAGACGTAGTACGACTGGTAGCGCGTGGTGTACAGCGCGGGATTCTTGCTCAGATCGACATCCCTGTCCGGGAACACGACGGTGACGCCCCACCAGTTGCCTTCGGTGATGGAATACTGGCGCGCGAGGGCGAGGGACGACTTCAGCTCCATCAGCGCGGCCCGCATCTTGGCGCCTTTGCCGATGCCTTCGAACATGGCCACGGTGACGCCCATCAGGAGACCGAAGATCCCGATCACGACGAGCATCTCGACGAGCGTGAATGCGCGGCGGAGACCGCGGGGACGAGCGGGAATGGCGGGGATAGGGGAAAGGGCCGGAAAAGCGGTGGAGGGTGGAGGGTGGAGGGTGGAGGCGGCAGAGGGAAGATGATTCGGATTTCCGCCCGCCGGACCTCCGACCTCTGACCTCTGACCTCCGAGCATGCTGTCGTGGTCGTTCATCGAATCAACTCCCCCACGAGGTCGCGTTGTCGATCCGGTTCGAGTCGGACGTTGAGGTGGTTCCGTCGATGCGGTCGGGGCCGGGCGACCAGACAACCACCTGGCGGCCCCGGACTTCGCCGTACGGCGAACTCGCGCCGGTGTTGAC
>CAYXFW010000149.1:0-6877 GCA_964464305.1 uncultured Verrucomicrobiota bacterium | reverse complement strand
CATCGCCGCGCGACCCGCCGACAGCCCGATTCCCGCCCGTGCCGGCGATCCGTCCCCGATCCGGCACTGCATCTACGTCATCAAGGAGAACCGGACCTACGACCAGGTCCTGGGCGATCTGCCGCAGGGCAACGGCGACCCGGCGCTCTGTCTCTTCCCCGAACGCGTCACGCCGAACCACCACAAGCTCGCGCGCGAGTTCGTGCTGCTCGACAATTTCTACGTCGACAGCGAGGTCAGCGCCGACGGTCACGAGTGGACGATGGGGGCCTACGCCACGGACTTCGTCGAGAAGATGTGGCCGCTGGCCTATGGCCACAACGCGAGCAAGAAGTTCTCCTATCCGAGCGAAGGGAATTTTCCCGTCGCCGCCCCGGCCGGCGGCTACCTGTGGGACCGCGCCGCGGCGGCGGGCGTGTCGTACCGCAGCTACGGCGAGTTCGTCGGCGCCGGAAAGAAGCCGACCGATCCCTGCCGGGCCCGGGTCAAGGCGCTCGAGGGCCACATCGACCCCTTCTTCCCGCCGTTCGATCTGAACTATTCCGACCTCAAGCGCGCCGACCGTTTCATCGCCGAGTTGCGGCGGTTCGAGCAGGAGGGCGAAATGCCGCGGCTGCAGATGGTGCGGCTGCCCAACGACCACACCTCCGGCACGAGCGTCGGCGCCCTGACCCCCACCGCCTACGTGGCCGAAAACGACCTCGCGCTCGGCCGGCTCGTCGAGGCGGTGTCGCAGTCGAAGTTCTGGAAGGACACCGCGATCTTCGTCGTCGAGGACGACGCGCAGAACGGCCCTGACCATGTCGACGCCCACCGCACGGTCGCCTTCGTCGTCGGGCCGCATGTCCGCCGCGGCGTCGTGGATTCCACGATGTACTCGACCTGTTCCATGCTCCGCACGATGGAACTGATCCTCGGCCTTGCGCCGATGTCGCAGTTCGATGCGGCCGCCGTGCCGATGTTCGCCTCGTTCCAGACGAAGCCCGATTTGCGGCCCTACGAGGCGCTCCCGGCGAACGTCGATCTCGAGGAGCGCAACACGAAACTCGCCTGGGGCGCGGCCGCGTCGGGCCGGATGGATTTCAGCGCCGAGGACGCGGTCGACGACCTCCAGTTGAACGAGGTCATCTGGCGGTCCGTGAAGGGCGCCGCCGCGCCGATGCCCGCCCCCGTGCGCGCCGGCTTCGTGTTCGCGCAGGCCGGGGACGGGGACGACGACTAGGGAGCGGGCATCCTCGCTTCCGGACCGCGCCCCCGGGGTGGGGCCGCCGGCCGGCGCTCGGTGCGATGTGCGAATTTCGGAGTCGGTGACGGAACGCCGCGGGAGGGAATAATATGAAGCGGATGCTTGCCATTCTCGTGCCCTGCGCCGCTTGGTCCGCCGGAGCCTTTGCGGATGGCACGAATCTCGCGCTCGGCCGGCCGTACCGGATGGAGCCGGCGCCGGACTACTCCTATTGCACGGACCCCGGCGATGGGGTGCAACTGACCGATGGCGAGTACGCGAAGGGCTACTTCTGGACCCGGAAGCAGACTGTCGGGTGGACCCGCGAGCCGATGGTGCAGATCACGATCGACCTCGGGCGGGTGGAGCCGATCGGGGGCGCATCGTTCAACACTGCCGCGGGGGTGGCGGGAGTGGGATGGCCCGCCGCGATCGAGGTTCTCGTCAGCGAGGACGGGCGGCGTTACGTTGCCGCGGGCGAACTCGTGCACCTCGGCGCGGCGGCGGGCCTGCCCGCGCCCGGGGGCTACCGCGTGCACCGGTATTCGACCGACCGACTCGCGGTCCGAGGCCGCTGGGTCAAGTTCGTCGTTGCCGCGGGCGGCCCGTACGTCTTCACAGACGAGGTCGAGGTGTACCGCGGGCCCGAGGCGCTGCTGGCGCAGCCGCCACCGGGGGAGGGGATCCTCGACATTCATGCGCGTTTCCGGCTCACCCAGATGCGCGCTTGCGTGGCCCGGCGCATGACGGCGGATGCCGCGGCGGTGAGCTCCGGGCTGGCGTCGGCCCCGCTGGACACCGCCGAACGCGTCCGGCTGGAGGCCCGGGTGAAGGCCGCCGTCGATGCCGTGCCCCGGTTGTCCGGCCCGGATCCGGCCACGTTTCGCACGGTGCTTCCCCTGAACGAACCGCACGCCGCCATCTTCAGCGTCCGGGGCGCACTGTGGCGTGCCGCAGGCCTTCCGCCGCTGACCGCGTGGCCGGCGCCTCTGTGGGATCCGATGTCCGTCACCGATGCACCCCCCGCCGCGGCCTCCGCGCCGCGGATCGAGGTGGCGCTCCTGTCCGGCGAATCGCGCCACGGCGCCTTCAACCTTTCCTGTGCCGCGGAGACGGATGCCGACCTGCGCTTGCGCGTGGAGGGTCTGCCCGGCGGCTCCAACCCCGGCTGGGTTGCGGTGCATGGGGTGGCGTGGACCGACACGCAGACGGGAGTTCCGGTCGCCGACGCGATCGAGCCGGCTCCGCGCGAAGGCGGCGACTTCGTCCTCCGCGTACCCGCCGGCATGACGCGGATGGTCTGGCTGACGTTCCAGCCGGAGACGATTCCGGCGGGGACGTACGAGGGACGCGTCGTGATCCGCGGCGGAGGCGCCGGCGATCTCGAGGTTCCCCTGCGCGTCCGCGTCGCCGCACTGCGGTTTCCGCCGCAGCCGGCACTCAGCCTCGGGGGCTGGGACTACACGGACGGAGCCGGCCGCGAAGGGATCACGGCGGAGAACCGTGCAGCCACGATCGCGTTCCTTCGCCGGTACGGCGTCGACACGCCATGGGCGACGCCCGCCCTGCTGCCGCGCGGAGCGCAGCCCGATTTCACAAAGCTGGACGAATGGGTCCGCATGTGGGACGGCGCGCGTCACTGGCGCATCTTCCTGAGCGTCGGGAATTCCTTCGGCAACGCGAAGGCGGGGACGCCGGAATTCGACGCCCGGGTTGGCGCATGGATCTCCGGCGTGGCGAAGCACTGGCGCGGGCTCGGTCTCGATCCCCGGCGGCTCGGGCTGCTGCTGGTGGACGAACCGCATGCGGCGGAGCAGGATCTCACGATCGCCGCGTGGGCGAAGGCGATCCGGGCCGCCGGCACCGGGATCCTGATCTGGGAGGATCCGACCTGGGCGGATCCGTCGAAATCGCAGGGCGTCTTTGAGCTATGCGACGTGCTGTGTCCGAACCGCCCGATGTTCCTGACTCGCGGCGCGGCGTTCCGCGACGTCTTCGCGAAGCAGCGGGCGGCCGGACGAACGCTGAACTTCTATTCCTGCAGCGGCCCGGCGCGTCTGCTGGACCCCTATGCCTACCACCGGCTCCAGGCGTGGACCTGCTGGCGTGAAGAGGCCCCGGCGCAGTTCTTCTGGGCCTTCGGGGACACGGGCGGGGGCTCGACCTGGAACGAGTATGCCGCGAAAGGCGTCGGATTCTCGGTGCTCTTCCTCTCCCCGGCCGGGGTCGTGTCCAGCCGGCACATGGAGGCCATTCGCGAGGGGCTGGGCGACTACGAATACCTGTCCATGCTCCAGGACCGCATCCGGTCCGCGGAGAATGCCGGCCGGGGCGGACCCGCGCTCGCCGCCGCGAAAACTCTCCTCGCGAACGCCCCGGATCACGTGCTTGACGCCCCGGGAGCGGACAAGCTCACGTGGTCGGACCCGAAGGACCGCACGATCGCGGATCGTCTCCGGATCGAACTCCTCGACGCGATGGAACGGTTGCCGGACTAGGATGCGACCGGCTGATACCTCGCGCTGCCGAATCCGAGGATCGGGTAGAAGATGAACGGCAGGAAGATCAGGCCGACGACGAATCCGCCGCCCTTGCCGAAGTTCTTCGCGAACGCCGCCAGCGCCATGATGCCGAAGATCAGGTTCGCGATCGGCACAAGCAGAATGATGGCCATCCACCAGCCCGGCTTTCCGGCGATCTTCAGGAACACGTAGAGGTTATAGAACGGAATCAGGACCGCCCAACCCGGCTGGCCGGCCTTTGAGAAGACCTTCCAGACGCTGACAAGCATCAGCAACCCCAGCACCAGCTGCAGCATCAACACGCCCATGCCGACCCCGGCCGCCGCGGCCGCAACATTCGGATCCACAGTCTGCTCGTTCATGGTCTACCCCTCCATTGGCGCCCCGGCTTACGGGACGCACCCTTTGCGCGGAGCGTACGTCACCCGGGGCGGCGTCGCAAATCCCGAGCGAGACAATTTCTTACGGCAGGGTTTGGATTCTGACGTTCCGGAACGCGATGGTCGCGCCGCCGTGCTTGCCCTGAAGGCCGATGCGGCCCTTGGTTGCGAGTTCGGCAAACGGCCGGCTCAGCCACGGCGGGATCTCGGAGCCGTCGGGATTGGTCTTGGCCGAGGTCCACTTGCGCATGTCCATCTCGGAGACCGTCTCGCCGTTGAGCACCGTCACGATCGTCGGGCCCTTCGCGGTGATCGTCATCCGGTTCCACTCGCCGGGCTTCCGCACGGCGGATTTCGAGGGGGCGAGGTGCCCGAAGATGCCGCCGCAACGCCAGGTGGCGGGCACATCCTTCCACTTGGGCGAGAAGTCGTCGAGGATCTGTACCTCGACCGAATTCGGAATCCAGTTCTTTGCGTCGGAACAGTAGATCACGACCCCGCTGTTGGCCGCGTCGCCCGTCTTGAACTCGAGGTCGAGCGTGAAGTTCTCGAAGGAATCCTTCGTCCAGAGGCACTGGTCCTCCGTGGCCGTCATCTCGCCGTCCGTGACCGACCACACGCCCGCCTTGGACTCCGCGTTCGAGAGATCGGCCGCGAAGAGGGCCTTCCATCCCGACGAATCCGGGTGCCCGCCCGCAAACGCCGCCGCCCCGACCGCCACCGTCCCCGCGATTGCCTTCCAGAGTCTCATGATCGTCTCCCCCGGCGCCGCGCGCCGGACAGGGATCGTAGAACCGGTTACGTTCCCATGCAAGACGGCGGCGGGGTCCTAAATCTTCGATCCATGGCCTTTGGCAACCCACTCAGGTAGCTTCGAAGGGCTTCCGCTCGGCCGCGACGGAGCGCGGCCCTCCAAGCCCATCCGCTCGCGGGTCTCGAATTTGCCTTCTGGAGGGCCGCGCTCCGTCGCGGCCGTGTTCATGCGTGCTCCAGGGGTGCGCGCGTTGCCACCTCAAACACTACCCGAGGATCAGGAGGGGTGTCGGTCTCCCGGCCGGTTTGCCGGCCCGGGCGCAGCCGGCTACAATCGGCGGCGGTGAGATGCGGTTCGCGTTTCCTGTTTCAGGATCCGCGCGACCGCGGTCAAAACCGTGAGGGGTTGGATGATGTATCGGATCCTGATGGCGGGCGGGCTTGCGGTCGCGGCGGTTTCGGCCGCGGTCGCGGCGGCTCCGGCGCTGGTGGCGATGGACACCGGATTCGGCATCCCCGAAATGGTCGTGGAGCAGCGGCTCGACATGGTGCGGGAGCTGGGCTACTCGGGGGTGGCCTGGACGCTGGGCGACCCGGTGTTCACCCGGGACTCCGCGAGCGCCGCCGAGCGCCGCGGCCTGCGGATGTCCGCCATCTACTGCGGCGCCACGCTGTCGAAGTCGGACCTGGTGACGGATCCCCGCTTCGACGCGACTCTGGCGTCGCTCAAGGGGTACGACACGATCGTGTGGCTGCACATCACCAGCAGGGATTTCCCCAAGTCGTCCGAGGAGGGTGATGCGATCGCGGTGCCGGCGCTGCGCGCGATCGCGACGAAGGCGGCGGCCAGCGGCCTGTCGGTGTCGATCTACCCGCACTTCGGCGATTGGTCGGAGCGGTTCGAGGATGCGCTCCGGCTGGCGCGGAAGGTGAACAGCCCCAATTTCGGCGCCACGTTCAATCTGGCCCACTGGCTTCGCGTGGGCGGAACGAATCTCGAAGCGCGGCTGGAGGAGTCCATCGCCCTGGTCAACTGCGTGACCGTCAATGGCGCGACGCCGGGCGCGGACATGAGCTGGTCGAAACTGATCCAGCCGCTCAACCAGGGCGACTATGACTGGGCGGCGCTCGTGCGGAACTTCCGGCGACGCGGGTTCAGCGGCCCCTTCTGCCTGCAGCTCTACGGCGTCGGCGGCGACAAGCGGAACAACCTCAAGAACTCCATGGACGCCTGGCGCATGGCCATCCTGCAGTAGTCAGGGTATCCCGCGGCGTCCGCGCGCGTGGTATAAAGGATGCGGCGTCGCCGTCCGGAAAGGGCGGGGCGCGGGAGACCCGTCATGCGACGCATCGGATGGATTCCGGCCCTGGTCCTGCTTCCGCTTCTTGCCCTGGCGCAGGAGTTGTCGTTCTCGACCGACCGGCCGGACGGGGTGTACCGGTCCGGCGAGCGCGCCGTGTTCCGGCTGACGGCGCGTGACCTTGGAGCCGCGAAGGTCCGGTACTGGCTGAAGGCCGGCGGATTGACGGTCCTGCGCGAGGGCGAGGCGGCATTCACGAACGGCGTCATGGAACTCGAGGCGGTCTTCAGCGGTCCCGGTGCGATCCTCGCCGAGGCCCGCACGAACGTGAAGGGAGCGGACGGCAAGGACCTCCGCGCCCTGGCCGGCGCGGTCGCCGACCCCGGGAAGATCGGGCTCGCCCTGCCGTGTCCGGGCGACTTCGACGCCTTCTGGAAGGCCCGCCTCGCCGATCTCGCCGCCGTCCCGGCGAACCCGGTGCTCGAACGCGGCGAGTCCGGCCGCGAGGGCGTCGAGTATCACAAGATCACGATGGACAACATCCGCGGTACGAAGATCCGCGGCCAGCTTGCCCGGCCGGCGGCCGGAGGGAAGCTCCCCGCGCTGCTGATTGTCCAATGGGCCGGGGTCTATCCGCTCGACAAGGGGTGGGCGGTCGGACCTGCCGCGGAAGGCTACCTCGTGCTCAATATCCTC
>CAYXFW010000148.1:6654-6918 GCA_964464305.1 uncultured Verrucomicrobiota bacterium | reverse complement strand
TCCTGCCGGTTTGTGACCTTTCGCGTGTTCGCACACCAACCGGCTGGGCCACGCGCCCGCGCCATCGACAAGGGAGAGAGTGCATGAGAGCGATGCAGGGGATTGGGCTGTCCGCCGTTCAACAGGTGTACGGCGGTCCGGAGGGCGACCTCTGGGAACTGGTCATGGGCCATCAAATCCATATCGGCGGCTTCGCGTCGTCGATGGACCTGGCCGCAAAGGCCGGCATCGCGGCCGGCACGCGCGGTGTGGATCTCTGTTGCT
>CAYXFW010000148.1:0-6644 GCA_964464305.1 uncultured Verrucomicrobiota bacterium | reverse complement strand
GCAACGGCGCGGGCATGCGTTTCCTTCTGCGGTTCCGGAACGTCGCGCACATGACCGGCGTGGATGCGACCGTCACGGTGCTTGACCGCGCCCGCGTGCGCTGCGCAGCGGAGGGGATGGCGGGCTCCACAACCCTTGTGAAAACGGACGTCTGTTCGACCGGCCTGCCCGCCGCCTCGGCGGACTTCGTCTGGGGCGAGGACGCCTGGTGCTACGTCGCCGACAAGGCATCCCTGGTCCGCGAGGCGGCGCGCCTTGTGAAGCCCGGGGGCACCGTGGCGTTCACGGACTGGGTGGAGGGTCCGACGCCGCTCTCCGACGCCGAAGCGGAGAGGTTCTTGACGTTCATGAAGTTCCCCTCGTTCGCCAGCTTCGGCGACTATCGCGCGTTGCTGCAGGACGCCGGGCTCAAGGTCGAGCGCGCGGACAACACCGGCCGCTACGCGCCATGCATCGATCTCTATATCCGGATGCTCACGGAACAGTTGACCTCCGACGCGCTGCGGATCATCGGCTACGACATGAACCTGATGCAGGCGCTTGGCGGCGAGATGGCCTTCGCGCAGCAGCTCGCCCATGCGGGCAAACTGGCGCAGGGCCTGTTTGTCGCCCGGAGGCCCGCATGAGCGGATGCGGTTGCCGGAGCCGCCCGGCGGAGGCGGCGCGCGAGACCGGGGGATCCGGCCCCTGCCGCCCGCCCGTACCGTCGCACACCGGCGCGCCCCCCGCTTCTCCCGCCCTCGCCCCCACGCTCGCATGGTTCGCGGACATGGTCGGGCACTGCCATGCCGAGGCGGTATCGGCCAAGGCCGCGGGCCGACCGGTCGTGGGCATTCTCTGCGAGTACACGCCGCGGGAGTTGATCCTCGCCGCCGGCGGGCTTCCGGTCTGCCTCTGCGGCGGGGACGCGGGGAAGATCCCCGCCGCCGAGGCAGTGCTGCCGTCGAACCTGTGTCCGCTGATCAAGTCCACGTTCGGCTACCACCTGACCGGAACGAACCCGTTCCTCGAAATGGCGGACCTTGTCGTCGCCGAAACGACGTGCGACGGCAAGAAGAAGATGTACGAGCTGATGGCCGAGAGCCGCCCGATGCATGTGCTCGAGCTTCCGCAGAAGCCGGGCGATCCCGGGGCGTTCGCGCATTGGCTGGCCGAACTCGGCAAGCTGCGCGCGGAACTGGAGCGCCGCTTCGGCGAGAGGATCACCGACGACCGGCTGCGCGGGGCGATCCGCGCCATGAACCGCGAACGGGCGCTCCGGCGCGGACTGGCGGAACGGATGCGCAGAAACCCGCCCCCCTTCACGGGACGCGAACTGCTGGATCTCAAGAGCCTGATTTCGTGTCTCCCGGCCGACGTCGCCCGCTACGAACAGGCGCTGGCGACCGTGGACGCCGCGCCGGGACGAAGCGATCTGAGGGGGCGCGTCCGCGTACTCCTCACCGGCGTGCCGGTCGTCCACATGGCGGAACGCGTCGTCGACCTGATCGAGGACCGCGGCGGCCTGATCGTGGCCATGGAAAACTGCACGGGGCTGAAGCCGATCCTGGAGGATGTCGACGAGACCGCCCCCGACCCGCTGCAGGCGATTGCGGAAAAGTACTTTCATCTCCCCTGCTCCGTCATGACGCCCAACGACGGACGCCTCGACGTGCTGCGCCGCCTCGCAACGGACTACCGGCCCGGGGCGGTGATCGAGCTGATCTGGCAGGCCTGCCTGACCTACGACGTCGAATCGCACCGCGTGAAGCGAATGGTGGAGACGGAACTCGGCCTGCCCTACCTGCGGATCGAGACCGACTACTCGCCCTCCGACTCGGCGCGCATCGCGCTCCGGGTCGAAGCCCTGTTCGAAACCGTGCGCGCGCGCCATGGCGCGCGCGAAAGCACGAAGTCCTAAGCACGAAGCACGAAACAAGCACGAAATCCGAATGAGGCAGACCCCAAACACCCTGCGGCGGCACCGTTTTGTGCTTTTCTCCCTTGGGGTTTGGAATTTGTTTCGTGCTTCGGAATTCCGATTTCGTGCTTTCGCGCCCCGGTCTCTCTTCCCCTCTTGATCTCATGCATCTCCCTTCCGTCATCTTTGCCTCCTCGTTCATTCCTCCCGAATGGATCGCCGCGCACGGGCTGACGCCATCGCGCGTGACGCCGTCGGCGGAGGGCGCTCCCGAGGCGGAGGGCCTGTGTCCATTCGCAGGCGCTTTTGCCGCCGCCGCGCGCGCGCCCAGCGTTGCGGGCGTTGTCTTCGCGACCACGTGCGACCAGATGCGTCGCGTTTCCGAATCCGATGACTCCTGCGGCCCCCCGCGCTTCGTCCTCCATGTGCCCTCGACCTGGCAGACGCCGGCCGCTCACCGCTTCTTCCAGACGGAACTTGCACGCCTCGGCCGCTTTCTGGAGGGCATCGGCGGACGCCCTCCGCCGCCGGACCGGCTTGCAGGGGAAATGGAACGGTTCGAGACGATGCGGGCGCGGCTGCTCGGAGTTCGCGCGGGCATGTCCTCCGCCGCCCATGCGACGCTGACTGCGCAGTTTCACGCCACGGGAGATCTGCCCGAGAGGCTGCCGCCCGGCGACCGCAACCCCGGCCCCACGGCGCGGCCGCTCATGCTCATGGGCGGACCTCTGCGCGCGGAGGACCTCGGGCTGTTCACTGCGATCGATCGCGCGGGCGGACGGGTCGTGGTCGACGCGACCGAGTCGGGCGAGCGCGAATGGCCGCGGCGGTTCGACCGGCGCCGCATGCGCGACGATGCCCCGGGCGAACTCGCCGATGCCTACTTCGGCCACATTCCGGCCGTCTTCCGGCGTCCCAACAGCGGTCTGTTCGAGTGGCTGGCCGCCGCGTTGCAGCAGACCCCGCTCCGGGGCATCGTGTTCGTCTCGCACCCGTGGTGCGATCTCTGGCGGGCCGAGTTGCCGCGGATCCGCGAGGCGTCGTCCGTCCCGGTCCTCGGCCTCGATCTCGGAGGCGGCGGCCACGCGGACGGGGCATGGACGACGCGGATCCAGGCGTTTCTGGAGATGACGTCATGAACGCGCGGCCGGCCCGACTCTCCCTCGACGAATGGGACGGCCGCTACGAGGAACTCCGGCGCGGCGGCCTGCGCGAGCCGTCCTACGGCGGCCCGTTGCGGCGGCACGTGGCCGACGGCGACCGCCGGCTGCTCCGGCTCGCCTTCGACAACTCGCTTGCGACGCTCCGCCTCTGGAACTTCCTGCTGACCGAGGAGGACCGGCTTCACGCCGCCCGCGCGGAAGGATTCCGGATCGTCGGCGCGATGAAGGACCTCGGCACCGTGCCGGTCATGGCGTACAGCCTGCCCGGCCTCGTCGCGTTCTACCCCGACGGCGCATGGTGGACGCCCTGTGTGATGGAAATGAGCGACGAGTTGCTCAACGTCGCGGACCGGCTGGGCATCGACGAGACCTTCTGCCCGGTGCGCGCCATGCTCGGCGCCTTCGTCACGCGGCGCCACTTCCCCATCCCCGACCTGCTTGTCTGCAGCGCGGGCGCCGTTTGCGACGATTTCTCCGCCATCGCGCAACGACTGAATGGGCTGGGCCATCCGATCCTCTGGTGGGAGATACCCCATCGGCGCGATCCGGAACCGGATGAGGCGTGGGTGCCGCTGCCCGGCGGCGGCCGCGCGCCGCGCGACGAGGTGGCCTTGGTCGAGGGTGAGCTGCGTCGTGTCGGCGAGGCCCTCGGCGCCCTGGCCGGAACCCCGCTCGACGAGGTACGGCTCGCGGCGGGCATCCGGCGCGCCAACGGCGTCCGCCGCCGTCTGCGCGCCTTGAGAGTAACGGTCTTCACGGCCCCCACGGCGCCGCTGCCCGCGTTGGAACTGCTGATCGCCGAGATGCTGGCCCTGCACTTCTGCTCGGACCTTGCCGAGACCGAGGCGGTCCTCGACGACCTCCTGGCCGAGGCCCACCGCCGCGCGGCCGCCGGGCTGGGAGTCGGCCCGCGGGACGCGGTACGCGTCTTCTGGGTGAATCCGGTCGCCGACCTGCGCATGATGAACCGTCTGGAGCAGGCGGGCGGGCGGCTGTGCGGCACCGAGTTCCTGTTCAGCCATGCGCTGGATGCCATTCCGGAGGATGTTCCGCCGTTCGAGGCGTTGGCGCGGACCGCGATGGCCGATCCGATGGTCGGTCCGGCGCGAGACCGCGCCGCAGGGATCACGCGCGAGGCCGCGCGCCTGGGGGCGGAGGCCATGGTCATCTCCCGCATTCCCGGGGCCAGCCATTGCGCCACCGAAGGACGCGTCATTGCGGAGGCCGTCCGCAAAGCGACCGGCATCCCCACGGTGGAGATGGAGGTGCCGCCGCTCAGCGATGCGCTGGCGGCATCGCTGGGAACGCGGTTGGAGGCCTTGGTCGAAACGGCGCGGGCGCGCCGGGGGAGTGCGACATGAAGGTGGCGGGTATCGATGCGGGCTCGCGGGCGATCAAGATCGTCCTGTACGACACCGCGACGGGCAGTGTGGCCGGCCGCGCCGCCTGCGCCCAGGGCGTCCGCCAGGACGAGCTTGCCGCCGGGCTCTTCGACGGACTTCTTGAAGCCCGGGGGCTGTCCCGCGACGACATCGGGCGGATCGTGGCCACCGGCTACGGCCGGGCGGCGCTCGTCTTCGCCGACGCCGCGATCACCGAGATCACGTGTCATGCGCGCGGCGCACGGGAAGGCACGCCCGGGGTGAGGACGGTCATCGACATCGGCGGACAGGACAGCAAGGTGATCTGGCTCGACGGACGCGGGGCCGTGAGCGATTTCGTCATGAACGACCGCTGCGCGGCGGGGACCGGCCGGTTCCTCGAGGTCGTCGCGGCGCGGCTCGACACGCACGTCGTCGACCTCGGCGCCATGGCTTCGGACCGTCCCTCGCCCGTCCCCATCAGCAGCACCTGCGTGGTCTTCGCCGAAACGGAAATCGTCGGGCTCCTCGCCTCGAAGGCCGATCCCCGCGACATCGCCGCCGGCGTGCAGAAGGCCGTCGCCTCCCGCATCGCCTCGATGATCGGCCGCCGTGCGACCGAGCCCGTGTTGCTCACCGGCGGCGTCGCCCTCGTCCCCGGAATGTCCGCCGCCCTGTCTGTCGCCCTCGGCTGCCCCGTCGCCATCGCCCCCGACCCCCAATACACCGGTGCCCTCGGCGCCGCCCTCCTGGCGGCCGAGGCCGGCGGCTGACGGAGCGGGTCCAAGTCCCTGCCGAACAACACGGGGCACGGGAAGGAAGTTGCTTCGAGGTCCTGCTGCAAGGCGCCGACGGAGCGGCGCCCTCCAGATCCTTCCCCTCGGATCCCTATGCAAGAGAACCTGGAGGGCCGCGCTCCGTCGCGGCCGTATTCATGCGTGCTCCAAGCTTGCGCGCGTTGCCACACCAAACGCTGTGGCGCGGGGATTTGGGCGGCTGTCTCCGGCTTGCGGGATCGGCGGGCGTTTGACAGACTCATTCCGGGCGGCGGCGCGGGGCGCTCCGGTGGCACACGGCGTGCCGCGAACCGGTCTTCATGGCCGCCCAGGGGAGACGGCACCATGACCGCGTTTGGCATTCGACTCCTTCCGGGCGTGCTCGGCGCCGCAGCCCTGGTGCTGGCGACCGGCGCATCGGCCCAGGAACTTCCAACGGGGAATCCCGCCGATTTCCGCATTCGTCCCTGCCTGCATTCGATCGGCTACGCCGGGTTCTGGCGCGGGCAGGCGAAGCTGACCGTCGACGAGTTCATCCTCAAGGCGAAGGAACTCGGGTTTCCCTCGGTCATGATCATGGCGAAGCGGCCCCACCTCTCGCCGCTCGACTTCGACAAGGACGCCCGCGCGAAGCTCAAGGCCCGTCTGGCCGAACTCGGCCTGACGCTCGACGCGCTGGCGGGATACTCCGACTTCACGGCGGGGATCGACAAGCCCGGCGTCCCGAACGTGGAAATCCAGGCCGCGTACCTCGGCGAAGTGGCGTCGATGGCGCGCGATCTCGGATGCCCCATGGTCCGCATTTTCACGGGCTACGAGCGCCCCGGCATCCCGTACGACCGGCAATATGCGGCGGTTCTCGAGGGGTTGAAACTCGCCGGCGCGCAGGCGGCGCGTTACGGCGTGACGCTCGTGGTCCAGAACCACCACGACATCGGCCTCCACCACGACGCGATGCGCTGGCTGATCGACGAAGTCGGTCTGCCCAACGTCAAGGTCGGATGGGACGCATGGTCCCCCACCCTCGAGGGACTGACGCCCGCCGAGATCCGCCGGTCGGTCCAGACGATGAAGCCGTACCTTGTCAACTCGATCGCGGCGCAGTACCGGCGGCTGCCCCGCTTTCACTACACGGCCGACTTGACCAACTACTCGCGGCAGGAGGACGTCATCCGCGCCACGCACATGTCCGACCCGGACGGCATCATCGATTACCGCGCCTTCCTCGCCGCCCTCAAGGAGATCGGCTACCGCGGCCCGTTCGTCTACGAGATGTGCGAGGTGCTCGAGGGAGGCGCCCAGCGCGGAGAACTCACCAAGGGAGTCCCACCGCAGGTAGTCCTCCTTGACGAACTGCTGGACGTGCTTCGGGGCGGAGCCGCCGGCGCCGGTCTCGAAGAGGCCGCCACCCGCGAGCAGGGGGACGATCGAGAGCATCTTGGCG
>CAYXFW010000147.1:0-6921 GCA_964464305.1 uncultured Verrucomicrobiota bacterium | reverse complement strand
ACCAATGGCGTCCCCACGTTGACAGGCGCGAGTGTTTTTTCACGAGCGTTTAACAGCGGCGTGATTCCGACGTTCTATGGCGAGGGGGGAGCGGACCTTGCGTTGACGGAGCAGTACCCATCTCCGACATCGCCAGACATTGTCGACATGGCGTCGTCGTCCGATTTTATCCTGACCACCCCCATCCCCGAGCCGGGTGTGGGCGTGTTGTTTCTGGCGGGCGCGGCGGTGGCGATCTTCCGTCGTCGTCGGCAGCAGGACTAGACGAGTCTCCAGATTCCTGAAGACCCCGGCGGGAGATCCTGCCGGGGTTCTTCATTTCAAAAGGATGAAGGATGAAACCTGAAACCTGAAAGAAGAGGGACACTCGACACTTGCCCCTCGCCACCACCGAACTTGAAACTTGAAACTCTGGAGTCCGCTCCGGTGCTTCTTTCAGATTTCAGGTTTCATCCTTCAGCCCTTTTCTTTTGGTCGCCGTATGCATCGCCCTGCCGAGCGCGTGGCGGGTGAGGGGTTTGCGGAGGTAGTCGACGGCGCCGGCTTTGCGGGCTTCGCTGATTCGGGCGGTGTCGGCGAAGCCGCCCATGAGGATGACGGGCTGGGCGGCGTCGAGGGAGAGGATCTGGCGCATGACGTCGACGCCGTCGAGCGCCTCGCCGAGGACGAGATCGATCAGGATCGCATCGTACGGCGTCCCCTGCTGGTGGGCGGCGGCGGCGCGTTCGATGGCGGTGGCGCAGGTCGCGGCCTCGTCGGATGCGTAACCGAGTTCCCGCAGGACCGACACGGCGTGGGCGCGATGCTGCGGGGCGTCGTCGACGACCAGCACGCGGGCGCCGGCGGCTGACGGGTCGGCCAGGATCGTCTTTTCCGGCGCCGCCACCTGGGCGACCGGGAACAGCAGCTTGACGTCGGTGCCGAAATTCGGATCGGGCTGCACCTGCATCAGTCCCTTGTGCGCGCGCATGCACAGGACGATGCGGGTCATGGCGAGGCCCGAGACGCCGCGCCCGGCGCAGCGGCACGAGGCGTAGGGCTCGAACATGCGGTCCAGTTCCTCCGCCTCGGCCCGACACGACGTTTGTACGCGGACGAAGGCATAGGTTCCCGTCGCCCCCTGGACGAAATGGCCCCACGGGTCGACCTGGTGTTCGGCGCCGGTGGACAGGATCAGCCGGCCATCGGCCTCGAGCGGGTGGAAGAAGGCGGAGGCCAGCGTGACGATGGACTGGCGGAGGACGGTGGGGGATCCGGAGATCAGGGGCATCGTCTCGGCCAGCCGGGTGTCGATGAGCACATGAGGTTTCGCGTCGCGCAGGGTGTGGAAGGCCGGTGTGTCGAGCGCCGATGTGACGATGTCGTTCAGATTCACCGGTTCCGGCTTGAGGGTGAGCCCGTCGCCCAGCTCGGCCACATCCCGGAACATCTGCGCGGACTGTTCGATCATGTGGGCTTGTTCCGGCGGCATGGCTTCGAGAACCGGCTTCGGGAGATCGGCAAGGAACGCGGCCAGCGGTTTGGTATCGGCGGCGAGGCCGCGGGCGAATTGCAGCGCGGTCTCCAGCCGGTCGGACCGGGCGACGTGGGCGTCGCGAACGGCGGCGCGGGCCAGAGAGGAATCGCGCTCGGCTTCGAGCCTCGACCGCAGCCGCCGCGCGGAGAGAACCGTGTCGATCCGGTGCGCGATCTCCTCCGTGCGTGCAGGCTTTTGAATGTAGTCGGCGGCCCCGTGGCGCACGGCTTCGAGTGCGCTCGAGGCCGTGCCGTGGCCGGTGATCACGATGACGGGGACGGTGGGGTGCTTCTCGCGAACGCTGCGCAACAGGCCGAGTCCGTCCATTTCCTCCATGACGAGATCGGTCAGGACGAGGTCCGCCGGCTCCTCCGACATGCAGGCCAGCGCATCGCGGGCCGACCCGGCGGTTGTGACGCGATATCCCAGCTCCGCCAAGTTGCCGGCGAGCCCGGACAGGACGATTTCCTCGTCATCGACGATCAGAATGTGGGATTTCATGGGTGCTTCACCGGGTGGGAGGTTCCAGATTCGATGTTCACGTTCAGGGTTCACAGTTCACGGTGGGTCATGGATTGGCGTCGGTCGCGAGAGGAAGTCGGATGGTGAACGTGGAGCCGACGCCGGGCGCGCTCCGGACGTCGATCCGGCCGCGGCGGTTACGGACGAGGGATTCGGCGACGCTGAGGCCGAGGCCGGTGCCTTTGGCGCCCTTGGTGGTAAAGAAAGGGGAGAAGATGCGGGGCAGAATATCTTCGGGAATCCCCGTGCCCGCGTCCCGGATGGCGATGGCGGCCCCGGTCGCATCGCAATCGCAGCCGATGGCGACGGTGCCGCCCCTTGGCATGGCGTCGCGCGCGTTCATCAGGAGGTTCATCAGCACCTGGACGAGTTCGCGCCGCGGGATGGCGAGGCGCACGTGGAGGTCGCGGGCCTCGACGGCGATCTTCACGCCACGCTTCTGGAACTGCGCGTGGAGGAGGTCGGCGACGTAGCCGACGGCGTCGGCAAAGACGCAGTCGCCGTCGTCCGCATCCCCTTGCGGCGCGCCGATCCAGAGGAGCCGCTGGACCAGGGAGGCGATGCTTTCGATGCCGCGTTCCACCATGTCGAGGTTGCGCGCGCGGGGGAATTCCGGCGGGAGGGCGCGGCGCACGGCGTCGAGGTGGCTCAGCATGCCCTGCAGGGGATTGTTGACCTCGTGGGCGATGCCGGCGGCGAGGACGCCGAGCGAGCTGAGGCGGTCGGCGCGCTCGAGGGTTTCGTGCTGGCGGGCCTCCATCGTTTCGCGTTCGGCCCGCAGGCGGGCCTCGCGGGCCTCGCGCGGCTCGGTGATATCCTTGACGAGTCCGTCGTAGCCGGTCAGCCGGCCGACGGCATCGCGCCGCGCGGCGACCGAGCTCCGGACCCAGCGGATCGTGCCATCCTTGCGCTTCAACCGGTGTTCCACCGGCGCGGCATCGCCGGTCCTCAACACGAGCGCGGACTGGCGGAGCACCTCCGCGCGGTCTTCGGGAACGACCATGTCGAACCAGAGGAACTGGTTGTCCTGGTATTCCCCGGGGGCGTATCCGGTGACGGCGAGACAGCCCGGGCCGTGGTGCGTGGCGACCGGCCGGCCGTCGCGCAGTTCGACGGTGTAGACGTAGTCGGTGACGGTCTCCAGCAGGCGCCGGTACCGCTGCTCGCTTTCCTTGAGGGCTTCCTCGGAGGCGCGGCGCCGGACGTTCTCCTCCTCCAGGCGGCGGTTGATGATCTGAAGGTCGCGTGTGCGATCGCCGACCATCTGTTCGAGCCGCGTGCGGTAGTCGGCGAGCTCGACCTCGGCCTCGTGGCGCTCGGTGACGTCGAGGACGAGGCCCTGGTAGCCGGTGACGAGGCCGTCGGCCTCGCGCCGGATGATGCCGAGTTCCTCGACGTGGCGGATGCGACCGTCGGGGCAGACCAGGCGGTAGGGAAGCGTGTAATGGTCGGCGCCGTCGGCGACGGCACGGTCGAGTGCGTCCCGGACGCCCTCGATGTCGTCCGGATGGATCAGCGAAGCGTAGTTTACGGCATTCGCGCGGAGCGCCTCCGGATCGCAGCCGAACTGGCGGACGTTTTCGCTCACGTACTGCACGGGCCAGTTTGGATCGGCGCCCCATTGAAAAACGACCGCGGGGCTGCGGTTGACGATGGCGACGAGGTCCTGGAGTTGCCGTGTCGCGTGCCGCAGCGCCTCTTCCGACTTGCGGCGTTCGGTGATGTCGCGGGAGATGCCGAACGTGCCGACGATGCGGCCGGCCTCGTCGACGAGGGGCCGCTTGACGGTGGAGACCCACGTCACGCGTCCGTCGGGCCAGGTCTCTTGTTCCTCCTTGCTGACGATGTCGACCTCGCCGGCGATCAGGGCGTCCTCGTCCGCGAGGGCCTCGCTTGCGTGTGTCCCGGCGAAGAGATCCGTGTCGGTCCGGCCCACGATCGCCTTCGGATCCGGCAGTCCGCACCACTCGGCCATGCGGCGGTTGACCAGCAGGAAGCGACTCTGTGCGTCCTTGAAGTAGATGTTGTCGAGGGTGTGGTTGAGCAGTGCCTCGAAACACCGATGTCGAAGATCCTGGTCCATCGCGTTGACGCTCCCCGATGCGGACGGCCGCGGACGTCCCGTGCATCGCCGGGAGCACTATAGCGTCGAAGGGGAGGTGGGAGAAGGGAGAAGGGAGGAGGACGGAATACGGAAGACGGAAGACGGAATACGGAAGACGGGAGAGGGAACCCGGAACTCGGAATCGGGATCGGACTTCCCGGTGCAATCGGGACGGCCCCAGGGGGGGAGCAATTGCGCGATTCGCGGCTTGTTCCGGCCTTTCGGGTTTGCTACCCTTGCCCTGCAACGGGGGAGTTGGCGATGATGAGGCGCTTGCTGTCCATGGGATTGGCCGCGGGTCTTGCCTGCGCATGGGGGTTGGGGTGCGCAACCACGGGCAAGGATCCGTATTTTTCCAAGGTGAAGTCCGCGGCGAACGTCTACGTCGCGCCGGTCCGGACGGCGATTTTCAAAGTCGCGATTCTTCCTTTCAAGGGGCCCACGGAGCTGATCGGGTCCTCGGCGTCGGACATGGTGGTCACGGAGATCCTCCGCGCCAACCGCTACACCCTGGTCGAGCGCAGCCAGATGGCCGGGGTGTTGAGCGAGACGGAACTGTCCATGGCCGGCCTCTCGGAATCCAAGGCGGTCGAGGTGGCGAAGATGCTCGGCGCCGACGGCGTGGTGATCGGCACGGTGGACGAGTACGCGACACAGGCGCAGGGCGGCCGGACGCATGCGGTGGTTGGCATCTCGATCCGCCTGATTCACTGCCAGAGCGGCCAGATCATGTGGAGTGCGGACCTGGCCAAGGTCGCGGAGGATTCCAAGATACCGCTCGCCGCGCACGGGCGGGCGGTGGTTCACGAACTCATGGCGGGGCTGTATCAGAAGTGGGGCGTGCAGAAGACCGCACCGGCGATGCCGGGCAGGCCCTCCACGGGGACCCCTCCGCTGGCCGCGCCTCCGCCGGCGGCCCCGCCGGCCGCGCCGATGGATGTGGCGGCTTCGGACATGGGGTTGCGCGAGGTCACGCTGAAGTGGAAGCCTCCCGCCGGGCCGGTCGCCTCCTACCGGATCGAACGGGCGCCGGCGGCCGAGGGCCCGTTCGTTCGAGCCGGAGAGGCGCAGCCTGTGAAGGGAAGCTTCACGGATCGCACCGGGCTGAAGGATGCGACGGCCTACTACTACCGCATCGTGGCGGTGGGTGCGCCGGGACTGGCGAGTTCCCCCTCGGCCGTGGTGGAAAGCATGACGGCGCCGCCGCCGGATCCGCCGAAGCCGGTGGTCGCCGTTGCCCGCGGTTCGCGTGCGGTCATGGTGACCTGGATGCCGCCGCGTGTGGAAGGGGTGGTCCGCTACAGGGTCGAGCGGTCCATGGCTGCGGAACCCGAGGCATGGAGTCCGCGCGGCGAGATGACCGTGACGAACTACGCCGATGGGGGTCGCCCCGGAACGGACCTCCTGGACAGCACGGAGTACCTCTACCGCGTTTCGTCGATCAACCGGGTCGGCGCGACGGGTGCGCCCTCGGCCGTGGCGCGGGTGACGACGCTGCCTCCGCCGGCCGCGGTCCAGGGGTTCTCGGCCTTGTCGGCGCAGGTGCGGTGCGTTCCGCTGACGTGGAGTCCGAGCCCCGAGGCCGATGTGTCCGGGTACGAGATCGAGCGGCTGGACAGTCCGACCGGGAGTTTCTCGCGGCTGACGAAGATCGTCGGGCGGCCCATGACGGCGCACCTCGACGGCAAGCGCGACCCCGGCGACCTGCTGGACGCTCATGTCTACGCGTACCGGATCCGTCCGTTCAACGGCGTGGGCTCGTTCGGCGCATGGGCGGGGCCGGTCGAGGCGACGACGCGTCCGCCGCCGCCCGCGCCGGAGGGTCTGGCGGCCAAGGCCGGCCTTCCGCGCGCGGTGGAGGTCGTGTGGCAGCCTTCGGCGGACGAGAAGGTGACGGGCTATGTCGTCCAGCGCGCCGAAGGGCTCGACGGCGTCTTCGCGCAGACGGGGACGGTGGAAGGGCACGGCACGACGATCTTCCTCGACCGCGCGGGCGCGTCGCGGTCCGCGCCGACCGGGCGGTTGAAGGACGGTACGGTGTACCGCTACCAGGTGCGGGCGGTGAACACGGCGCGCGCGATGTCGGAGTGGTGCGCCGAGGCGCAGGCGGTGACCAAGCCCGCCCCGGCGGCGCCGGCCGGGCTGGAGGCAACGGCGGACCGGCCGAAGTCGGTAAACCTCAAATGGACGGCGAATCCCGAGACGGACATCACGGCGTACGACGTCGAGGCACGCGAGGCCTCCGGCAGCCGGTGGCGCGAGGTTGCGCGGGTGACGGGACCGGCCGCGACGCACCGGGGGATCGACGACGGGTCGAAGCATGTCTACCGGGTGAAGGCGGTCGATCGTGACACGCTCGAGAGCGCGTGGTCGGCCGAGGTGCCCGGCGCGGCGCGACCGCTGCCCGGCGCGCCTGCGGGCGTGAAAGCCGAGTGGACGGCGGACGGGGCGAAGCTGTCCTGGACGCCGCCGCGCGACGGGATGCGCGAATTCCGGATCTACCGGAAGGGCTTCCTGTCGTCCGAGAAGATCCTGACCAGCCCCGAGAGCGGCGTGTCGCTCGCCCCCTCGCTGGTCGGGAAGAAACTCGTCGTCACGGTGACGGCGGTTGACGAGGAAGGTTTGGAAAGCGAGCCGTCCGCCGCGGTCGACATCCGGCCGCCGGCGGCGGTCCCGTGATGCGGCGGACAGGATGCGCCGCTGTGCACGGCAACGTGGGAGACGGTCCATGAATACGCGGTCGGCTGCGGTGCTGCTGGCGGTTTGGACGGCCTGTGCA
>CAYXFW010000146.1:0-6971 GCA_964464305.1 uncultured Verrucomicrobiota bacterium | reverse complement strand
CACTCGACACACTCTTCCCTCGCCCCCCGACCCTCGCCCCTTGCCGACGCGGAAGGGGAAGCACGAAATCCTAATTCCGAAGCACGAAACAAGCACGAAGCACCGAAAACACGGAAAGCGGCAAACGGGACGGGCCGTTTTGTGCATGCCGATTGGGGCTTTGAATTTGTTTCGTGCTTCGGAATTAGGATTTCGTGCTTCTTCCCGGATCCGTCCCGGCGTCACGCGGGTTTCTCCGCGGTCTCCGCGCCTCCGTGTGAATCAGGTCCGGCGGCGGCGGACGAGCCAGACGAGCCACAGGCCGAGCCAACTCACCCGGCCTGCGGCGGACACGGCCAGCGGCGTGCGGTCGGGGCGGTACTCGAATTCGACCGTGTGCCGCCCCGCGGGCGCGGCGACGCCCTGGAAGAGGGCATTGACCCTCAGCAGGGGGGCCGGTGTGCCATCGATCCGGACCTGCCAGTCCGGGTCGAATTTCGTCGTACGCACCAGGAGGGCCGGGGCGGGCGTTTCGACCTCGACGGTGGCGGCGGCGGGCTCGTCGCGGACGGTCCGGAGGATCCTGGCCCCCGGTGGCGCCGCGGGCGGAAGGGTCTCCGCATGGACGATCGCCTCGCCGACGGGATCAAAATCGGGGGCTGCGAGCCGGACCAGAGCCGCGCGGTCGCCGTCGGCGGTCGGCGGAACGGCATGCACGCGCGTTGCAAACGCGATCCGCGGCCGCGCACCGGAAAACTCGGCGACCCGTAGCGCCCGCTGGTCGGCGGGCGCGCCGGCGACCGGGACCAGCGCATCGTTCTGCTGCGCCAGCCCCGCTTCGAAGACCTCGCGGACCCGGCCCCGCCCGCCGTCGAGCTGCTCCAATTGCTGCGCGCCGCCGGGAAGTGTGACGAAATACCGCACGCTGCCCAGTTCCCACAGCCGCATCGGGCGTGTCTTCATCGCGTCGAACAGGGCGGCGTAGTCGGAGGGCATGCGCGACACGCTGACCGGATCGAACAGATCGCACCCGGAGACCTGCATCTGGCCCGCCCGGAGGTTGTTCAGGATGGCATGGTCGGGCGGCAGCATCTTGAAGCGACCCTCCGTCCGGTGGTCTTCGATGAACGTCTTTAGCGGATTCGCCGCCAGGGCGTGGACGTACCCGCGCCCGGCCACGTAATGGCCGTTGACGGCCAGCAGGTCGAGAGCTGAAAGGACTCCGGCGGCCGCAACCACCAGAGCGCCCGCGCGCGCTGCGAACGCCATGCGCGGCGCCGCGACCAGGGCCAGCGCGAAGGCACCGGCAATCGCCGCGGTCTTCAGGCAGGCAAAGACCGCCGTCGACCATGCCGCGACGGACAGTTCCCCGTAGCCCTCGGCCCGCATCGTCGCAAGAAAGCCCGCCTTGCCCGCGGCGGTCGCCACGAGGAGCAGGATCGAGATGACGCCGACCGCCGCGCAGATCCACAACGCGCCCCGGCGCACACGCGGGGCGCCTTCGCTCCGGAGGTCGCGCAGGGCGTCCACCGCCAGACCGATGCCGAGTGCCGCGAACAGGACAAACGGGCCCATCCATTTCTCGGGGTTTCGGATCGCGCCGAGATGGGGGAGCGCGTAGACAAGCCGGTAGAGCGGCGTGAACTTTCCCATCGCCAGCAACAGGCAAATGCCTCCGCCGGCGAGAGCCAGCCACGCCAGCCGGCGGCGGCCGGGCGGCCCGGTGCGAGCCACAAACAGGGCGGCCAGCAGCAGAATCGCCGGGACCACGCCGACATGGTATCCCGTCAGCGCGAAATTCCGGTAGCCCTGCCGCCCGGGCTCCCACCCTGCGCTGCGTCCCATGCGGCCCCGGTAGGGCGCCTCCTGCGAGCGCGCCGTGGTTCCGTAGTAGGTTCCGGACACGAGATTCCACGCCTCCTCGGGCGGAAGGCTCCACTGGGTGGCCCACTCGTACCGCGAGGCGGGATCCTCGGACGCCCCCTGCTGCATGCCCTGGATCTGCGTCGAAAACATGGCGCCGATCGTCTGCCAGGCCAGGAGGCCGCTGCAGAGCACGTACAGGGCGAACCGTCCGGCGATTTTCGGCCACGGCGCCCCGGCAAGCGGTTCCGGCCGGTGCGTCCACGCCCAGATCCCCGCGGTCGCCAACGCAAGAAACACCCCGATGTCCGGGGCCTCGGCCATGGCCAGGCCCAGGCACCCGCCGCCCAGCGCATACGGGATCCACGCATCGTCGCGCCGCCCGCGCTCGAGAAACCCGGCCGCCAGCGCGGCGAAACCGACGGACGCCGCGCGCACGGTGAGTCCGAGGACGGCGAAGGAGTAGAACACACCCCCCAACATGACGGCTCCCGCGGCCAGTGCGGAGGCGGTTCGCGACAGCCGGTACTGGCGCAACATCCAGTAGACGCCCAATCCAGAGAGCGCGAGCAGCACCGCCACGAACATACGGCGGTAGTGATGGGGCCCGGCAAGCCATTCTCCGACGCTCGCCGAACAGATCGAGAACAGCTTCCCCCCCTGGCCGAAGAAGAACTGGTTGTCCCAGACCCTTAGCAACGCGCCCGGCATGGCGTACGTGGGCGACAGGGCCGACTCGATGTTCCCATCGTTGAAGTCCAGCACCTGGTCCGGATGCAGCAGCACCTTCCCCATCCCCATCGCCGCAAGCAACAGGAACGCGAGCAGGATGCCTGCACCCACCCCCCATCGGGGACGATCGGACGCATCGGCCGGCGGATTCAAAGTGTTCGGCTTCACGCGCATCTCCGGGACCTTTCCGCTTCCCGCGGACGGCCCGCACAGCCTAGCCGCTATCGCCTTCCAACGCGAGATGCGACCGGGGTCAGTCGAGGAGCGGAAGGATCCGGCGGACGATTTCCTTCCGGGTGGCGCCGGGATCGGCCTGCGGATCCAAAGCAGCGAGGAACGTCGCCGCGGACCGGGCGGCCTCGCCTTTCGGACCCGGCGACGACAGATGTTTCGCGACCTGCGAGGCCAGGAGGGTCGCGTAGCGGATGTCGTCGATCCCCTCCCGGTAGCCCTCGATTGCCAGGGTCGGGATGACGCCGTCGGACGTCGGATAGGAGAACACATGGTCGCGATAGGTGGCATGGTCCGCGTCATCGTAGATCCCGCCGAATCCATGCTGGTAGGCGTAGGTCATGGCCCCGTCGTAGTCGGACGCCCACAAGAGGAACCCGTAGTTCCTCCTGAACACCTCCGGGTTCTCCGGCCCGGTCTGGGGATTCGCATAGCAGAAGATCCGGTGGCCCGTGGCGTGCCAGGCCCGGACCTCATCCGGATCGGGCCCCCCGGCTTGAATCTGCACATCGAGCAGATCGCCGACGACCTTGACCTGCCCCTTGTAGCCGGCCACGAACACCTTTGCGCCCGCCTCGTGCACCGCATTCCAGGCGTCGCGCTGGATCAGGAGTGCGTCGCCGCGGGCTTCGTCGGTCCCGTACATGAACAGTTCGGCGACGCCGAACGGCGACGCCAGGGCCTTCGCCCGGACCACCCGTTCCTTCAGCCGGGCCAGCGCCGCCGGAGAGCGGGGCGCTCCCGTCCCGCCGCCGACCCAGAACAGCGGCAGCCCCGCCATGCCGGCCTCGTTCCGGAGGCGGAGCACGGCATCCAGCCCTTCCTCCGGCTGGTACACCGCGGGATTGTGAATGTTGTGCTCGAACATGTCGCGAAGCTCGGCACGCATCTGGTCGGGGCTCTTGGCCTCGGAGGTCAGGGTTCCCGCCGGAAAGTCCGCGGGGTTGAGCCGGCCGCGGTAGTAGATCGAACTGATGAACGCCCGGGCGGGGTCGTGCCGCGTCCGGGGCATCGGGAGCTCGAACGGGAGCACCGTCACGCGCAGGGGCACCACGGCCCGCTCGGCGGAACCCTCGACCATTCGTACCTCGCCGGAATAGACGCCCGCCGGCGCGTTGGCGGGGACGTGCATCGTCAGCCAGTACTGCCGGACCTCCCCGGAGGGAATATCGACCGGGCAAAGGGCCGGCGCGTCGCGCACCGGGGCCGCGTCGGCGGACACCGGCCGGCCCCCCTGCACCCCCGGGAACATCCGGTCCGTCGCGTCCACATAGGCGGCGCCACCGGGATGGCTCAGCCGGATGGAATTCCTCTGCGTCGCCGGATCCGCCCGGACCAGCGCATCGTCGTGCAGAAGCAGCTCCGGAACCAGAACAGGAGCCCCGGCCGTCTGGCTGATGTCCACCCAGGCGTGTGGCGACTGGTACCAGCACTTGACGATCCTCACGTCCATCTGCCTCGCGGGAATCCGCGTCCGCCCGTCCTCGTGACGGAGGTCGCCGACCTCGAGTCGGGCGCTCTTCAGGTCGCGCAGGGCCTGCACGATGACGCTGGCGGATTCGAAGGATCCCCGCGCGGCGGTCATCCCCAACTTCGTTGCGATCGGCGCCGGGACGAGGGAATCGGTCGGGAGGATCCGGACGCTGGTGATCGGATTCTCCAGGGCGTGCACGAGCACGCCGTCGAATCGCGCCGCGCCGGACTCCAGTTCGCGAAGGGTCGCGGGAATGTCCCGGACCCGTTCCGCGCGTTGCAGGAGTTCCTCCCATTCGCGCCGCGGGAGCGTGGTCTTCGACGCATATCCACGGATGCGCTCCTCCATCTCCGCGTGCTGTCGCCGGAACGCCCCGGCGACCGCCCGGGCCGCCGTCGAGGTCGGCGCCACCGCATCCGCCTCCGCGGCGGTTTGCGCAAGCGCATCCCGGAACGCGGCGAGCCCCTGCTCCATGCGCGCCGCCGCCGGGGCCCAGCGTGCCTGGAAGGCCTTCCGGTATGTGGCGTTCGGAGGCGTCTCCCCCTCCAGGCGGACATCGTCGACGTAAAGGACGACGCGACGCCCCTTGACGCCGCGGAGGAAGATGCCGATCCGGTCCACGACCCGCCCGAGGTCATCGCCGGTCGCGAAGGCGACCGAGGAATCCGCGAAGCGCCGGGCGCCGGCGTCCGCGCGCTGGACGAGATCCTCCTCCGCAAGCGTCCAGGCCTCCCCGGCAGGCGTCTGGCGCTCGTCGCCGAATTCCCCGCAGCCGGACAGGCTGCTGGGCGGATACAGCATGTTGACGCCGACCCCCGCCCTGCCCTTGTTCTCCGCCCCGGCGAGCGTATGGGCCGAGCCCCGGAGCCTGCCCTCCGCCGGTACACGGACCGGAATGCTCCAGTACACGTACGTGGCCCCGGTGAGTTCGACGTCCAGCTTGAACGAGCGCCGTCCCGAGTGCGCCTTCTCCTCCGTCACGCCCTTGAAGTGGACCTTGTAGGTGCCGTTGCTGGCCCATGCCACCACCGGATCGATCCCGTCTTCGAAGTCCACAACGATGGGCAGCGACTCCGGCCTGGCCCCCGGCGCCGCCCCGGGCGCGGAGGCCCCGGCCAGCGCACACGCGATGACGGCAACGGACTTCAGGCTGCGAAACTTCATGGTCTGTTCCCGTGGGTATGGGGCTTGGGCTGCGGGCTCATTCGACCGGGGCCGTGCGGATGTAGCCCATCTTCTGCGGCTGGAACCGGTCCAGCGCGAGGCGGTACTTGCCGAGGTCCGTCTCGTCCATCCCCGTGGGCCAGTTGTCGGAGGCCGGGCTGCTCACGAACAGGTTGAAGGCGTACGCCCGGCCGGAGGGATCGAGCATCAGCAGGCCTTCCGCCGGAATGCGCAGCGTCACGCCGGCGGCGCCTTCCGGAGTCCGGTACAACTCGGACTTCAGACCGACGTCGCGGGTGTCGAATACGCCCCCCGACGTTGCGAAACGGATGCCCCAGAAATGCGAGGTCACCAGCGGATCGCAAAGGTGCATGGCGAAGGATGCGCCCGCCTTCGGGGCCTTCATTTCGACGCGCAGGACGAGGTCTCCGTTCTCGGACTCCGCCTGCCAGCGGTACGTCTTGCAGTCGGCCCAGCCGGACCCGCAGTCGTACACGGCGCGACCCTCCGCAAACCGCGACACCTGCCGGCCCGCGGCAAAGGCCGCCCGGTACTCCCCGAATTCCGTCGCGAGCAGGTCGCGAAGCACCTCGACGCGCCACTTCAGGCGCTCACCGGAATATTGGTGGCGCTCGGCCTCGGAATGGAACCCGAGACGCGAATCCGCCGAACACAACACGTCCAGCCTCTCGCTGTTCCGGATTTCCTCGCGCACGAGCGTCTCCATCGACGCCAACTGCCGCAGCGCTTCCGCGGGGGCGAGATCGAAGAGCCGGCTCCGCATCAGGTAGAAGCGCAGCATGTTCTTCGCGCTGGCAAACTGGATGCCGATCGCCTCCGCCAGCCCGATATCGAGCAGGCGCTCGCGGTTCTCCCGGAAGCGGGATTCGAGGGGCTTCAGGAGGGCCACCCCGCGGTTCCACTCGTCCGACATCTTCCGCGCCAGCGCGGCCGCCTCGGCCAGGCTGTGGTTGTCGAGCGCCTCGCCGATGGCATCCCCGCACGGACCCCCGACCAGCCACGTGGGTTGCAGCGGCTTGAGGGCGGGCTTCAGGTGGAGCGGCCACACGGGCGTCGCATGCATCGGCCCCCACCACTGGAAGCGCGTCGAGAGCGGAAAATTCTGGAATCCGTCCGCGAAGTGCTTCCAGGCCTTCACGACGGTTTCCGCATCGCCGCCCCACTCCGGAAGCGCCAGCGCGCGCAGGAAATCGTCCTCCGTCCCCGAGAAGTCCTCGAACGCCAGCCGGCCCGCGGCGCGGTTCATCACGCCGGGGTAGTTTCCGAAATACCAGCACTGCATCACCGAGGCGACGTTCAACGAAGGCATCTGCCGGTACTTGCCGTACAGGATCGAGGGCACGGGCATGAACGGGATGGTTGCCGCCTCGTGCGAGCACCCCACCTGGAGCTTCGCGGACATCGGCGTCCCGTGGGCCGCCGCCTGCCCGGCGATCCGGGCGAACCGGTCGGACGGGCCGGTGAACGAAAGCCAGTAGTCGCCGCCCACCTTCGGCCGGTCGAGCTG
>CAYXFW010000145.1:4268-6975 GCA_964464305.1 uncultured Verrucomicrobiota bacterium | reverse complement strand
AGAAGGACGGCGACACCCTCCGCTATCCGCACGATCTCGGCAGCGGCGTCGACGCGCCGGAGGCCGCCCTCCTGCTCCGCCGCGTGCTGGCGGCCCAACCGGACGGCTCGGTCGTCATCGCGCAGGTCGGCTTCTCCAGCAACCTGACGCGGCTCCTCGACACCAAGGGCGACGAGTCCTCGCCGCTGTCCGGCCCCGATCTCGTGAAGGCCAAGGTGCGGCTGCTTTCGGTCATGGCCGGCGCGTTCCAGCCGATCAAGGGCCAGCGGCACCTCGAATACAACGTCATCAAGGACATCCCCGCCGCGAAGAAACTCGCCACCGCGTGGCCGACGCCGATCGTCTACAGCGGCTATGAAATCGGCATCGCCATCCCCTACCCGGCCACCAGCATCGAGCGCGACTATGGCTACGTCCCTCACCATCCGCTCGCGGAAGCGTACGTCCTCTACAACCCGCCACCGCACAACCGGCCGACATGGGATCTGACGAGCGTGCTGTACGCATTGCGGCCGGACCGCGACTACTTCGGCGTTTCACAGCCGGGCCGCGTGGTCGTGCTCGACGACGGCGAGACGCGATTCGAACCCGCGGCCGACGGTCCCCACCGCTACCTCACCGTGACACCCGAACAGGTGCTCCGGACCACCGAAGTCCTGGTCCAACTTTCGAGCCAGCCGCCGGGCCTCGGGCCGTTGGACGGCGGGAAAGACGCGCATGGACGCTAACCGCACCCGGCGCCGCGGGCCGCGCATCGTTGTTGTCGGGTCCATCAACATGGACCTTGTTACCCGCGTCGCCCGCCTGCCTCGCCCCGGCGAGACCGTCCGCGGATGCGCCTTCGACACGGTCCCCGGCGGCAAGGGCGCCAACCAGGCCGTCGCCGCGGCGCGGCTCGGCGCGTCGGTGCACATGGTCGGGCGCGTCGGCTCGGACGCCTTCGGCGCCTCCCTGGTTGATTCCCTGCGCTCGTACGGCGTCCGCACGGACCACGTCCGGACAACGCCCGACTGCCCGAGCGGCATCGCCACGATCGGCGTGGAGGACACCGGCGAGAACGCGATCGTCGCCATCGCAGGCGCCAACGGGCGGGTGACGCCGGCTGATGTTGCCCGCGCCGAGGCTGTCATCGCGGCGGCGGACACGGTCCTGCTGCAGCTCGAGATCCCGTTCGACTCCGTCGCCGCGGCGGCCGCCCTTGCGCGTCGCCACGGCGTGCGCGTGATTCTCAACCCCGCGCCCGCTCCTTCTGCCCTGCCCGGAAGGCTGTTCCGGGTCGACGTGATCTGCCCGAACGAGACCGAGGCCCGCGCAATCACCGGACTCGCGGGCGGTGGCATCCCCCGCGCCCTTGCGCAGGCCCGATGGCTCACGAAGCGCGGCGCGGGCCTGGCCGTCGTCACGCTCGGCGCCCGGGGCGCCGTGCTGTGCGAGCGCGGCCGCTCGCCGGTCCACGTCCCGCCGTTCAAGGTCCGCGCCATCGACACGACCGCTGCCGGCGACGCATTTGCAGGCGCGCTCGCCGTCGCACTGTCCGAGGGGGCCGCTGCCGCGGATGCGGTCCGCTTCGCCTGCGCCTGCGGCGCTCTGGCCGCAACCCGCCCCGGCGCGCAGCCCGCCATGCCGTCGCGCGCGGAGGTCGAGGCCCTCGCCGCCACTTCGGTGTCTCCGGCCGCCGCGACCACCGGTCGCGGCTACAGAAGACAGTCCGCTCGTGTTCATCCGGCTGTAGCCGCGACCGGTGGTCGCGGCAGTCATGCATCCGGAACCATGCGCCGGCCGGGGCCAACTGTCCCGGCTACAGAAGTCCGACGGAGGAGAGGAACGCCATGAACGCCATCTCTCGTACCCCTCTCAGTGTCATGGCCCTCGCCTGCCTGCTGGCTGCGCCGCTGGGCTGCTCGCGGCGCGAACCGGCCGCGCAACCGGCCGCGGGCGGAGCTCCGGATGCCGTCGCAAAGCCGCGCATCGCGCTCGTGATGAAGTCTCTCGCCAACGAGTTCTTCGCCACAATGGCCGAGGGCGCGCGCGCCCACCAGGCGGCCAACTCCGGCCTCTACGACCTGGTCGTCAACGGCATCAAGGACGAGCGCGACCTCGGCCGGCAGGTGTCGCTGGTCGAGGAGATGATCGCGCAGGGCGTCCAGGCGATCGTCATCGCCCCGGCGGACTCGAAGGCGCTGGTCCCCGTCCTGAAGCGCGCGCGCGACCGGGGCATTGTCGTGGTGAACATCGATAACAAGCTCGATGCCGGCGTGCTCGCGTCGACGGGCGCCCGGATCCCGTTTGTGGGCCCGGACAACCGGGCCGGCGCGCGCAAGGTCGGCGAGGCGGTCGCCGCGACGCTCAAGCCCGGCGACGCCGTCCTGGTCCTGGAGGGCATCCGCACGTCCTTCAACGGCCAGCAGCGCCGGCTCGGCTTCGAGGACGCCGTGAAGGCCGCCGGGCTCGTCATCGCCGACTCGCAGTCCGCCCAGTGGGAGATGAACATCGCCAGCCAGGTCGGCTCCGCCATGCTCTCCGCCCATCCTCAGGCCAGGGCCATCCTCGCCGCGAACGACAACATGGCCCTCGGCGCGCTCGCGGCTGTGCGTTCGGGCGGCAAGGCGGGTGCCGTGCGGGTCGCGGGCTTCGACAACATCCAGGCGGTGCGGCAGGCGATCAAGGCGGGCGACATCCTCGCGACCGCCGACCAGCATGGCGACCG
>CAYXFW010000145.1:0-4258 GCA_964464305.1 uncultured Verrucomicrobiota bacterium | reverse complement strand
GCGGTTTTCGGCATCGAGTACGCGCTGCAGATCCTCGGCGGCAAGGCCGAGCCGGCCGACCGCGAGACGCCCGTGGATCTGGTCACTGCGGAGAACGTAAAGGAATAGCGGCGGCGGCCCGGACAGAGCCGGGCCCTCCAAACCCATGACCGCCACCCCCATGGCTTCAAACCCGGAGAGATGCGTCCCGGCCCGCCGTAGCGTCCTGGCGAAGGAGACTCCTCCGCGGCCTGGGATCGGGCACGGTGGAACGTGCCCCTCCTTCCGGCCGGAACTGCCGCGCATTCGCACGGCCGGCCTCGGGAAGAGTTATGCCGTGCCGGTGTTGAGCGGCGTCGACTTCGAATGCCTTCCGGGCGAAGTCCACGCGCTGATCGGGGCCAACGGGGCCGGAAAGAGCACGCTGGCGAAGATCCTCTGCGGTCTCGTGCGGGCGGATGCCGGGACGATGTCGCTCGATGGCGTTCCCTACGCACCGGCGGGCAAGCCCGATGCGGAGGCGTCGGGGATCCACATCGTCCACCAGGAACTCAACCTCATCGGCACCCTGACGGTCGCCGAGAATCTCTTCCTGTCGCGCCTGCCGCGGCGCCTCGGAATCGTCAATCGAGCGCGTCTGCGCCGCGACGCGCGCGAGGCGCTCGCGCGCGTCGACCTCGGGGATCTCGACCCGGACACGCCCGTCGCGCGGCTCGGCGTCGGTGTCCGCCAGCAGATCGAGATCGCCGGCGCTCTCGCGCAGAACTGCCGCCTGCTGATCCTCGACGAGCCGACCGCGGCACTCATGGATCCCCAGGTCGAGCGGCTCTTCGAACACATCCGCGGTCTGCGGGCCGCGGGCGTGTCCGTGATTTATGTGAGCCACCGCATGGACGAGATTCGCCGCATCGCCGACCGCGTGTCGGTCCTGCGCGACGGCCGCCTGGTCGCCACGCGCGCGGCCGCCGGCCTCGCGCCGGACGAGGCCGTGCGGCTCATGGCGGGCCGGGACCTCGAGTCCGCGAATCCGGCGCCGCGGACTCCGGGGCCCGCCCGGCTTCGCGTGGAGGGTCTCTGCCGGCATGGCGCCGTTAACAACGTGTCGTTCGAAGCGCGGGCCGGCGAAATCCTGGGTATCGCGGGGCTGGTCGGCTCGGGCCGGACGGAACTGCTGCGGGCGATCTTCGGCGCCGACCGCGCGGATGCGGGCGGGGTTCGCATCGGCGATTCGCCGCCGCGCCGTTTTCGCTCGCCGCGCGAAGCCGTGGCCGTGGGGCTGGCGATGATCCCGGAGGACCGCAAGGAGCACGGTCTCCTGATGCCGCGCGCCATCCGCGTCAACGCGACGCTGGCCCATCTGCCCGCCTTTCGACGGCGCGGCGGGCGCATCGACCGGCGCGCCGAGGCCCTCGCCGTGCAGGCGGCGGGCGAGTCGATGGACCTCCGCAGCAATGGCCCGGAGCAGCCGGTGGCCGAACTGAGCGGCGGGAACCAGCAGAAGGTGCTGATCGGCCGCTGGCTGATGCGCGACGCGGACATCTACCTCTTCGACGAGCCCACGCGCGGAATCGACGTTGCGGCGAAGGCGACCGTCTATCGTTTGCTCGATGATCTCGCGCGCCGCGGCAAGGCGTGTGTCATCGTGTCCAGTGAGATGGAGGAGTTGATGGCGGTATGCGACCGGATCGCGGTGCTGTCGCAGGGCCGTCTCGTCCGCACGTTCGCGCGGGGCGCCTGGAGCCACGAACGCCTGCTCACGGCGGCCTTCGAAGGCATGACGGCGGCGGCGGCACATCGGGAGACCCAACCATGAGCGATCGCAACGGCAGGGCGGCGCGGCCGCGCGGCTGGCTGGCGGATTACGTGGGCATGCTTGTCGTCCTCGCGGGGCTGGTGGCGCTTTTCTCGCTACTCAGCAACCGCTTCCTGTCCGCCGGCACGTTCATCACGATCGCGAACCAGATCCCGGATCTCGTGGCGGTCGCGGTCGGCATGACGCTCGTGCTGATCGTCGCAGGCATCGACCTGTCCGTGGGCTCGATCCTCGCCCTCGGCGCTTCGGTGCTCGGCGTGGCGATGGCGCGCTGGGGCTGGCCGCCGCTGCCCGCCGCGCTGCTTTGCGTCGGTGTCGGCCTCCTCTGCGGCCTCCTGAACGGGGCGATCTCGGTCGGCGCGGGCATTCCCTCGTTCATCGTGACGCTGGGCATGCTCGAGATTGCACGCGGCGGCGCCTACCTGGTCACGGACTCGCAGACGCAGTACATCGGCTCCGCGATCGAGGCGATCGGCGCGCCGCTGCCCGGAATCCAGGTCTCGCCGGCCTTCCTCATCGCCATCGGACTTGTCGTCGCCGGCCAGTTCGTCCTCGCGCGGACGGTCTTCGGCCGGCACCTGGTGGCGATCGGCACGAACGAGACCGCTGTACGTCTTTCCGGCATCGACCCGCGGCCCCCGAAGATCGCGGTCTTTGCCCTTGCCGGGCTGCTGAGCGGCGTCGCCGGTGTCTTCCAGACGTCGCGGCTGTCGTCGGCCGACCCCAACGGCGGCGTGGGCATGGAGCTTTCCGCCATTGCCGCGGTCGTCATCGGCGGTACGAGCCTGATGGGCGGTCGCGGTTCCATTGTGAACAGTTTCTTCGGCGTGCTGATCATCGCGGTCCTGCAGACCGGCCTCGCCCAAGTCGGGGCCTCCGAGTCCGCCAAGCGGGTCATCACCGGCGCCGTGATCGTCGCCGCCGTCCTCGTCGACGCCTTCCGTCGCAACTGCGCAGGCCGCCTGTCGCGAGCGGCGTCAGGACGATCGTCCACCCCATAGCGATCCCATGACACTGGGGGGCGGGCTCCCGCGAGCCCGAACCGTGCGCCCCGATAGCGCTTCGTCCCGGCCTCGCATAGCTCAGCCCTCCATCATCCCGGCCCCGTTGGTACAGACGGAAGAAGGGGACAGAGATGAGACCGCGTCCTGGCCGCCGTTGGTTGTCTCTCGCAGGCAGAACCCGCAGAACTGCCTTCCACCCTGTGCCGCACTTTCACTGAGAAAACGCTTGCTCCCATCCGACACCGGGCGCAACATTCCCTCCAAGACGAGCCGGCGGAGGCTACAAATCGAGTTCGAGACTGCGTCCAGCCGCAAGACTAGCGACCCATCGCAGAGCAGGCGTGGGTCGGGAGAGAACATGAAATCCAAAGTCAGACTGCTGAGCTTGGTCGTATCCTTTACGCTCATCTTGCTGACCATCGGTGCGGTACTCGTCGTTCTGGGCATCTTCAACGAAACGCTGAACTGGGATATCTTTGGTCCGAAACTGGAGGCTCTCCTGTACGGAGTCTTTGGGTCCTGTATGGCACTGGCTGGTTTTGGAACCGTTATGGCTGTGATCATCTCCATGCAGGAATCGGTTCGGGACTTCAAGAGGTTCGTTCAGTCGAGAACCAATCAGGAAGAGTTTCCCGACGCTTCAAAGAAGACCTATGCCACCAGGATGCTTGTGGTTGTGGCGGTCATGGCCGTTCTCGTTGGGTTGTGCGCTTTGATCGATCACATGGTGCTGACTCAGCGGTGCAAGGTCTTCAAGCGGCTGGCAGCCGAGCAAGTTGGCAACTTCCAGCCGAGGATCGTCAGTCTTGTCGCTGCGTTTCCCTCCCCTCCGCAGAACAATGTTCCCCGTGATCTCTATGATGTGGTGAGGACGCTCGATAATCTGGACTTCGTCAACCGGACGACCCTGTACATCGCCGATCCATCTGAACCAACGGCCATGTGGGGATACACCGCATGGCGCGACTATACGAACGCCGATGGGTTTGCACGATTCTTCGTCGCCAAGGACTTCGAGAAAGCGATGCGGAGCGCGATGGAAGGCTCCACAGGAGACTTGGACCAGATCAACAGCCGCAACGAATTCATCTGGTACAGGCTGTTGTCAGGCGGGGATGGTAAGGCAAAGGCGGTTGTCCGAATTGACGGCAACAGTCGCCAGAGTTTCCGGGAATACAGGCTGGGACAATAGGGCTGTCCAACAACGGCTGTTCCCGTCTCGCTCATCCGCGAGAACGCGGGTTCGCAAATGGAGGGACTGGACGTTGGCTACCCATGACGGCCCGAGAGGGGACAGAGAAGCGGAGTTGCGCCGGCATATCCATGATCCTCTCACATGCCAACTACCCATAACCAATAGGTTACGTCTCGCCCGTTCCGGCCTCATCCGCTTCTCTGTCCCCGTCCATCGCACAGACGTCCTGTCCGGCGTCTCGACCTTTTCTTACTCCAGGCGGACTGC
>CAYXFW010000144.1:0-7047 GCA_964464305.1 uncultured Verrucomicrobiota bacterium | reverse complement strand
CTTCCGATCTGGCGTCCAACGCGGCGACCGCCTCGGCCGAGCACCCGCACACGGGCCGGGGATCGCCCGCCACGCGGAGGAAGTCGGGGTCGTGAACGAGGACAACCTCGTTGTCGCGGGTGACTTGGGCGTCCACTTCGGCCCCATCCGCCCCGTCCTCGATCGCGCGACGAAGGGCCGCCAGTGTGTTTTCCGGAGCCCTCGCCGAACTGCCTCGGTGTGCAAAGATCTGCACGGCTGTACCCTCCATCCGCCGCCCGACGCCCGGCGGCCATTTCAATCCTACCCCTCCTCCACCTCCGGCGCCAGCCCGGTGTGCCGGAGGGCCTCGTAGAGAACGATCCCCACGGCGGTGGCGAGGTTGAGGGAGCGCACGTGGTCGATCCGCATGGGAATCCCGAACACCCTCTCCGGCCAGCGCGAGAGGATCTCCTGCGGAAGCCCCGACGTCTCGCTTCCAAAGACCAGGGCGTCGCCGGGCCGGTAGTCCGCCTCGTAATGCGACCTCGTGCCGGCCGTGCTGAAGAGGTGGAAACGCGGGGGCGACTGCGCCAGCCAGTCCGCCCAGCCGGGATGCCGGTGCATCTCCACCGCGTCCCAGTAGTCGAGACCGGCCCGCTTCAGCGCGCGGTCGGTGAGGCGGAATCCGAGCGGTTCGACGAGATGCAACGGCGACCCGGTCGCCGCGCACAACCGCGCGATCGCCCCCGTGTTCGGCGCGATCTCCGGCTGCACGAGCACGACGCGCAGGGGCGGATCGGGCCACGGAAGCCCGAGATCCACGCGCCGCACATGCCCCTCCGTCCCGTTCATCCGCACTCCCCGCCCTTCCGCCACGTCATGCGCGGATGATCCCGCGCCCGCCGCACCATGTCCAGCCGGCCATGCACCGGCAGAACGTGTGATCCTGTCTCTTCTTCCTCTTCGCGCCTTTGCGGCTTTGCGTGAGCCCGGTCCCTCCGGGAGCGGATTGTCCGGAGGCCGCCCGTGTGCTACTGTCTCCCATGACGGTTCATATCTTCCAAACTATGCGCAGTCTCACATGTCTGGTTCTGGTCTCGCTGGCGGCGGCGGGTTCGAGGGCGCCGGCGGCGGGGATCGATTTTGAAACCCTGAAGGGGCAGGCGCGGGTACTCGCTGCGAATCCCTACAAGGACCATCGCCGCGAGGTACCGCGCCGGTTGCGGGAGCTCTCCTACGACGATGTCCAGAGCATTGTCTTCAATCAGAAGCGGGCGGTCTGGCGGATGGAGCGTCTGCCGTTCCACCTGAACTTCTTCCATCCGGGCTACATCCAGCAGGATCAGGTCGAGGTCCGGCTGGTGGACGGCGACGTCGTGGAGCGGGTTCCGTTCTCGACGGACTTCTTCGAGTACGGGCAGCGCGTCAAGCTGGGGCGGATCGATCCGGAGGACGTCCGGTTCGCCGGGTTCCGGATCCTGTATCCCCTCAACCGGCCGGACACGATGGACGAGCTGGCCGTCTTCCAGGGCGCGACGTACTTCCGAGCGCTCCCGGCGGGGCTTCGTTACGGCCTGTCGGCCCGTGCCATCGCGGTAAACACGGCCGGGGTCGGCCCCGAGGAGTTCCCCCGCTTCCGGGATTTTTGGGTCCATCGCCCCGGCCCGAAGGACACGAAGGTGAGGGTGCTCGGGCTTTTCGACTCGCCCGGTCTCGCTGGCGCCTGCGACTTCACGATCCAGCCGGGCACGTCCACCGTCATGGAGGTCCGCATCTCGTTCTTCGCCCGCACGAACCTGTCCAACTACGGCGTGGCGCCGCTGACGAGCATGTTCCTCTACGGCGAGAACTCCGAGGGCCGGTTCGGCGATTTCCGGCCCGAGGTGCACGACTCCGACGGCATCCTCATTCACAACGGCGCCGGCGAGTGGCTGTGGCGCCCGCTGGTCAACGAGTCCCGGCTCCGCGTGGCCTCGTTCGTCGACCGCAACCCGCGCGGGTTCGGGCTCCTGCAGCGCGACCGGCGATACGAGAGCTACGAGGATCTCGAGGCGATGTACCACATGCGCCCCTCGGCGTGGGTCGAGCCGGTCGGCACCTGGGGCCCCGGGTGTGTGCGGCTGGTGGAGATCCCCTCGAACGAGGAGATCCACGACAACATCGTCGCGTACTGGGCGCCGGAGCGTCCGCTGGCGCCGGGCGACTCGGCGGAGTTCGCCTACCGCCTGCACTGGTACGCCGATTCGCCGGTGCGGCCGCAGGCCGGGCGGACCCTCGCCACGCGCATCGGCAGCGTGCGCGATCTGGCGACGCACCAGGTCAAGGCGGCCCGCAAGTACGTACTCGACATCTCGCGCGAGGCCGGCGCCAAGGCCGACGCCAAGCCGCCCGAGGGGATCGTCACCGCCCAGGGCGGCCGCGTGGCCGACGTGGTGGTCATGGACAATCCCTGCGCCGGCTCCTGGCGCATGTTCTTCCATGTCTGGCCCGACAAGCCCGGCGCGCCCGTGGAACTGCGCGCCTTCCTTCGCCGGGACGGGCAGCCGATTAGTGAAACGTGGACTTCCCTCTGGATTCCATAAGTCTTCCCCCGTGGGATCCCACGCAGGCGGACGAACGCGACGAGGCGTTCGAGAAGGTTGAGAACTACCTTCGCGCGTGCCGCATTGCCAGCCGTCTCCACCGCGCCCGGCTCTCCGCCATCCTGCTCCAGCGCGCGATCCGCCGTCGCCAGAGCGGGGTGGCCGGATCCCTGGGGTCGCTCGTCATCCAGCAGGCCCGCGAGGATCTGGAGGAATGGATGCGGACCGCGCTTGGTGGCACGCCGGACCCGGCGGTGCCCGCGGCGGCCCGGTCGTTCCTGGCGCTGTACCTGTGCGACGGCTACCTCCGCTGGCCCAATGCCGTGCTGGGCGAGAGCGCCCCGCAGGAGCTGGTCGACGCCCTCCGGATGGGGGTGGTCCGCACCGGACCCGAACTCCAGATCAGCCACATGGCGCCGCGGGCCATCGACTACGGGCTCCTGCCGGAACTGGCCGGCGACGCCGTGGAGAAGCTGGAGACCGCCCCTTGGATCAAGACCGTGATCGTCTGGGTACTGTTCCTGGCGGCGATGGTGGCCCTCTTCATCCGCACACGGAGCATTGCGCTGCCGTGAACGCCGTCCCTGTCGACATGTTCGGCCCCGGCTACGGGCTTGCCCGCCGCCAGGTCCTGTTCTTCTCCTGCGTCCTCGCCCTCACCTCGGCCGGCACGTGGGTCATGGCGGACATCCTTTGGCGCGGGGGTTTGAACGCGACGGAAACCGCGCTGCTCGTCCTGTTCGCCCTGCTGTTCGGCCTGCTCTCGCTCGGCGTGGTCCAATCCTGCATCGGGTTCTTCGTCCTGCTTCGCCGGCGGGATCCGCGGCTGATCACGGAGACGCTGCGCGACGCGCCGCCGGGCACGGAGGAATTGCCCGCCACCGCGATCGCCGTGCCGATCTTCAACGAGGACGTCAGCCGCGTCTACGAGGGGATCCGGGCGATCTACCTGTCCCTCGCGCGCACCGGAAGCCTCTCGCGGTTCGACTTCTTCATCCTCAGCGACTCGAACGATCCGAACAAATGGATCGAGGAGGAGGTCGCCTGGATCGACCTGTGCAAGCAGCTCAAGGGGTTCGGCCGGATCTTCTACCGCAAGCGGAGCGTGGCGCTGAACAAGAAGAGCGGCAACGTCAGCGACTTCTGCCGCCGCTGGGGCCGGCGCTACCGCTACATGGTTGTGCTGGACGCCGACAGTCTCATGGACGGCCGCACGCTGGTGCGGCTGGTGCGGCTGATGGAGGCCAACCCGCGGGCGGGCATCGTGCAGACCGCCCCGTCGACGATCTGCGGCCGGACGCGGTACGCGCGGATGCTCCAGTTCGTGCACCAGCTCTACGGTCCGCTCTTCCTCGCCGGCCTGAACTACTGGCAGGGCGGCGCCGGCAATTTTTGGGGTCATAACGCGATCGTCCGGCTGGCCCCGTTCATCGAGCACTGCGCGCTGCCGCCGCTGACCGGCTCGTTCCGCGTGTTGCGCGCGCGCTTCATGAGCCACGACTACGTCGAGGCCGCCCTGATGCGGAGGGCCGGCTACAAGGTCTGGCTCGCCTACGACCTCGAGGGCTCGTACGAGAACGCCCCGCCGACGCTGATCGACGCGGCCCGGCGCGACCGCCGCTGGTGCCGCGGCAACCTGCAGCACGCGTGGCTGGTCGCCGCGCGCGGCTTCCACCCGGTGAACCGGCTGCACCTGCTGCTGGGCATCCTGTCCTACCTCGCCTCCCCGCTGTGGCTCGCGATGATCCTCCTGAGCCTCCACCAGGCCCGCACCGACTGGCTCGCGCCCGTCCGCCGCTTCGACTACGACGTCGGCCTGTCCGCCCTGCTCGACATCGGCGGCGCCCGGCTGGCGCTCCTCCTGTTCCTCGTCACGCTCGTCATGCTGACGCTGCCGAAGATCCTCGCGTGGCTGCTGGCGCTGACGGACTGGCGCCGGCGGATCGCCTTCGGCGGTGCGATCCGGCTGACCGCCGGCGTCGTGGTCGAACACCTCCTCTCCGCCCTGCTCGCCCCCGTCCACATGCTGTTCAACACTTCCTCGGTGATCCAGATCCTGCTCGGGCGGGAGGTGCGCTGGAACGCACAGCGGCGCGACGCCGAAGGCTCCGACTGGCGGGAGGCGATCCTCACCCACGTGCCGCACATCCTGGCCGGCGCCCTGCTGGGCTGGATCGCGTGGCGCGTCAGCCCGGCGCTCTTCGCCTGGATGAGCGCCGTCATCGCCGGCCTCGTGCTCTCGGCCCCGCTGTCGATCTGGCTGGGCGGCACCGCCCGCCGGAACCTCCTGTTCGTCACGCCCCACGAGCGCGTGCCGCCCCTCATCGTGTCGCACCTGGAGAAGAATCTCGCTGTCGTCCGGAAGCGGCTGCCCCCGCCGGACTGGCTCCGCCCGTTCAACGGCCTCATGCAGGCGGTGCTCGATCCGTACATCAACGCGACGCACTGCGCGCTGCTGCGACAGAAACGGCGGATGAAGCACCCCGCCACGGTCTACCTCTCCCAGCTCGCCGCCCGCCTGCTGAAGCAGGGTCCGGATTCGCTGAACCGCCGCGAGCAACTGGCCCTGCTGATGCACACCCAGGTCATGGACGATCTTCATGACCGCGTCTGGACGATGGCCGAGGCCGATCTCGCGCCCTGGTGGCGGATCGCCATGCGCCACTACAACAGCCTCACCGCCCGCCCTGCGACGCCGCTCTACCGCTGACGCGGATGACGGAACGGCCCTCCATCCGGGATGTCGCGGAGGCGGCGGAGGTTTCGCACACGACGGTGTCGCTGGCGCTGCGCGGCGACCCGCGGATCTCGGCCGCCACGCGGCGCCAGGTCGAGCGCGCCGCCGCGGAGGCCGGATACCGGCGCGACGCCCGGGTCGCCGAACTGATGGCCCACCTCCGAACGCTCCGCCTCCGGCCGGACGCCTCCACGCTCGGATTCGTCACGGCATGGCCCACCCGCGAGGGATGGCAGGACTCGCCCAACCACCGGCGGTTCCACGCCGGCGTCCTTGCCCGCGCCCGGGAACTCGGCTACCGCGTCGAGGATTTCTGGCTGCGCGAGCCGGGCATGACGTCGCGCCGGATGAGCTCGATCCTCCGCACCCGCGGCATCCGCGGGCTCATTCTCCAGTCGCTTCCCCGGGCGCACGGGCACCTGTCGCTCGAGTGGCGTCACTTCGCGGCGGTCGCCAAGGGGCTCACGATCACGCGCCCGCGGCTGCACCGGGTCACGTCCTCGCACTTCGAGGACATGCGGCTCGTCGTCCACCACCTCCGGCGCCACGGCTACCGGCGACCCGGACTCGTGCTCGATGCCGACCTCGACGCCCGCACCGACCAGGCCTGGACCGCCGCCTATCTTCTCGACCAGCAGCAGCGTCCGGCGCGCGAGCGCATCCCCGCTCTTGTGCTCGACTCCGACCGCGAGGCGCGGACCTTCGACCGGTGGTGCGCCCATCACCGCCCCGATGCCATCCTGTTCTCCCGGCTGCCCGTTCCCGCATGGCTTTCCGGCCGCGGCACCCGCGTGCCGGACGACGTCGGCCTCGTCCACCTCGACTGGTCCCCCGAGGCCGCGCCCCTCGCAGGCATCGACGCAGACCCCGGCGCGGCCGGCGGCGCGGCCGTGGACCTCCTCGTCGGCCAACTCCATGCGAACGAATGCGGAATCCCCACCCGCGAGAAAATCGTCGCCGTACGCGGACGCTGGGTGCCGGGCGCATCCCTGCGGCCGGCAGCGGTGTAGGCCGCGGACGGCCGGAGGCACCCCTGCCCCGCGGACCGCCCGCCGGACATCGGGCCGCTGGTTCGGCGCCGGGCCTCGTGGAGTCGTCGATCCAGCCCAGGTTTACTGGAAACCATCTTTCGCGTTGCAGCGGCCCGTATAAACGGGTGTACTGCGCGGTGCGGTCGGAGTCGTTCGCCGACGGGACGCGCGGGGCCGGCCGATCGAGAGGGCCCGATGAAACCTATGCTCCTGTCCCCTGCCTTGGCCGCGCTTGCGCTTGTGTTGCCGTCGTTGGCGGCCGGACCGGCTCCTGCGACCGCACCGGCCGTGCCGGACCCGCGCCACATCTCGAACGGGCGGGAGATCCCGAGCCACGGCTACGCCGACCAGCCGTACATCGTGAAGACCGACGACGGTGCGTGGCTGTGCGTGATGACCACCGGCGCGGGCAAGGAGGGCGACCCGGGCCAGACCGTCGTCTCCCTGCGCAGCGCCGATGGCGGCAGGACCTGGAGCGAGCCCGTCCTGCTCGAACCGATCGACGGCCCGGAGGCCAGCTACGCGGTGATGTTGAAGGTCCCTTCCGGCCGCGTCTATTGCTTCTACAACCACAACACCGACCGCGTGCCGGAGGTGAAGCGCGAGGACAAGGGCGTCTACACGCGGGTCGACTCGCTCGGCCACTACGTCTTCAAATATAGCGACGACCACGGCCGGACCTGGTCGGCGAAGCGCTACGACGTGCCGATCCGCGAGTTCGAGTGCGACCGGGCCA
>CAYXFW010000143.1:1940-7090 GCA_964464305.1 uncultured Verrucomicrobiota bacterium | reverse complement strand
CCGTCACCGCGGCCTTCGGCGCGCACGTTGTGCAGTGCGAGCCGGACGAAATCCTCCGCCACTATTCCCGGGAGGACGACCCCGCCGCGCTGGAGGCGAAGAAGCGCGAGATTCTCGCGTTTTTCGACACCCCGGACCCGAAGTCCGATCCGATCACGACGAAGCTCACCGACCGCGACCTCCACGTCGCCGCCAAGGTTGCCGTGGCGCTGGAGGCGTTTATTACCGACCGGAAGCTCGACGGCCTCGCCTACTACTACGAGGCCTCGGAAGGCACGCCGATGCGGGAGATGGTGACGAACCTCATCGTCGGAAACTCCCTGCTCACCGGCGCCGGATTCCCCATGTGCGGCGAGTTCGACCTGAAGACCTGTCTGGCGATGCTGATCATGGACCGTCTCGACATCGGCGGCAGCTTCGCCGAGTTCCACCCGATCGACTTCGACCGCGGCACCGTGCTCGTCGGGCACGACGGCCCGCACCATCTCAACATTGCCGACCGCAAGCCGGTGCTGCGGAGCCTGCTCAAGTACCACGGCAAGCCCGGTGCGGGCGCGGGCGTCGAGTTCAGCATCCGCGAGGGGCCGATTACGATGCTCAGCATCGGCGTCACGGCCGGCGGACGCTTCAAGTTCGTCGTCGCCGAGGGCGAGTCGGTCCGCGGCCCGATTCCTCCGACGGGCAACACGAACACGCACGGCCGCTTTCAGCCGGATGTCCGCACCTTCCTCAAGCGCTGGGTCGCGGCCGGGCCGACCCATCACTTCGCGCTGGGCATCGGCCACCATGCGGGCACGATCGTGAAGCTCGCCGGCGTGCTCGACATCGAGTGCGAAAACGTGACGGCAAGGCGATGAGCCGGGCTCGTATCGGAATCCGTACCGTAGCCGGCCGCGTCGAGGCCGGCGGACCAAGTGTGCCTGGGCGTGGGGTGGCCGGGGTCGGCGCCCCCGGCTACAGCCGGCGCGCCGGGGAAGGGCCTTCATGAGCGGCCTCTCGCGCGTGGCGCCGGTTGCCTGGGTCCTCTGCGGCCTGCTGTTCGTCGCCACGGCGCTGAGCTTCCTCGACCGCCAGGTGCTGTCCGTCCTCGCGCCGACGCTGATGACGGACCTCGGCTTCGACAATACCGTCTACTCGCGCATCGTTTCCGCGTTCGTGCTGAGCTACACGCTGATGTTCGCGCTTGGCGGCTGGATGATCGACCGGCTCGGGACCGTGCGCGGGCTGGCGATCGCCGTGGGCGTCTGGTCGCTGGCCAGCGGTGCGCATGCACTCGCCGCGGGCGCACTGGGCCTCGGGGTCGCCCGCTTCTTCCTTGGCCTTGGCGAGGGCGCCTGCTTCCCCGCCGCGACGAAGGGAGCCTGCGAGTGGTTCCCGGCGGACAAGCGGGCGTTCGCGATTGGCCTGGCGAACGGGGGGTCGGCGTTCGGCGCGGTGCTGGCGCCGCCGATGACGGCTTGGCTCGCGGGCCATTTCGGCTGGCGCGGCGCGTTCGTGACAACCGGGGCGATCGGGCTCGCCTGGGTCGCGGCGTGGATGCTCGCGGGCCGCTTCGCGCCCGCGCCGGCCGTCTCCGCGGCGCGTCCGGCGCCGTGGAGCGCATGGGGCAGACTGTTGCGGATGCCGCAGGTCTGGCGGATCCTCGGCTCGCGCGCGCTGTTCGACCCGGTGTTCTACTTCTACATGTTCTGGATCCCAAAGTACCTTTCCAGCGAGCGCGGCTTCTCGCTGGAGAAGATCGGCCAGTACTACTGGGTCCCGTTTCTTGTCCTGGGGATCAGCAACATCGGCAGCGGGCATGTGTCGGACCTGCTGATCCGCGCCGGCTGGACGCCGCGGCGGGCCCGCAGCACGTTGCTGACGCTGGCCGCGCTGCTGACGCCCGCCTCATGCCTCGTGGTGTGGGCGCCCTCGGCCGGTTGGTCGATTGCGCTGATGTCGCTCCTGATGCTCGCGCACGGCTTCTGGATCTGCAATTTCCTGGCGTCCATCAGCGACGACTTTCCGGCCACCGAGATCGCCACGGTGGTGGGCCTGTCGGGCACCGTGGGCGGCGCGGCCAGCTTCCTGACGAGCCTCGCCATCGGCCCGGTCGTCGACCGCTGGTCCTTCACGCCGGTGTTCCTCGTGTCCGCGGTGCTGTATCCGCTCGCGCTCGTCGTTCTCACCCTGCGTCGGCGCGATAGGAATGTGCAAGACGCCCCGGTCGGTCTTCTGTAGCCGCGACGGATCGTCGCGGCCGGCTGGAACTGGATGTAACGATCCGGCCCCGATCCCGTAGTAGTTGCGGGGGGCGGGGTCGGGCGGGCCGGAGCCCCGCGGGCCTCATGCCATGAGCCACGACGTCAGCAGCGATGAACGGGCGGCCGCGCCGCCGGAGGGGCCGGGGGTCTTCTGCACGACCCGCTGGAGCGTCGTGCTGACCGCGCGCGATGGCGCGGCGGCGACACGGGGAGGGGCGGCCCTCTCCGAGCTGTGCCGCATCTACTGGCGCCCGCTCTACGGATTCGCGCGCCGGGCCGGGCGGACGCCGCACGACGCGGAGGATCTCACGCAGGCCTTCCTGGCCCACCTGCTGCGGCCGGGCACGCTTGCGGGCGTGCGGCGGGACAAGGGGCGGTTCCGCTCGTTCCTGCTCGCGTCGATGAAGAACTTCATGGCCGACGAATGGAGCCGGGCCGGGGCGCAGAAGCGCGGCGGGCACCGCGTCGTTTCGCTCGACGCGATGTCCGCCGAGTCCCGCTTCGCGGCGGAGCCGCGGGACGTGCGTACGCCGGAGCAGGAATTCGACCGGCAGTGGGCGCTCCGGCTGCTCGACGAGGTCCTCCGGCGCCTCGAAGCCGAGTACGCCGCCGCGGGGCAGGGGGAGCTGTTCGAGGCGCTCCGGTTCGCGCTGACCGGCGACGGATCCGGCGCGCCGTACGACGCGCTGGCCGGGGAACTGGCGACCACCGCCGGCGCGCTCCGCGTGGCGGTGCACCGGATGCGGAAACGGTACCGCGCCCTGCTGCGCGAGGAGATCGCCGGAACCCTGGCATCGTCGTCGGACGTCGACGATGAACTCCGCTGCCTCCTGGAGGCCCTGGGGTCATGAACGCGCCTTGCCGTCCCCGTGGCATCCGGGGTAGGGCCGGGCCGCCGGCCCGGCCGTTCGCGGGTCGGGGTGCCGGTAACACCGGGCACTCTTTCCCGTTGTACCGGGTGGAAGGAGCCCGGTCGACGCCATGAAGAATTGCCCCCAGTGCGGTCGTGAACTCGGCGCGGACGCGGTCCGCGATCTGTGCCCCGAGTGCCTGCTCAAGGCCGGATTCGGAACGGTGTCCGGGGACGCGGAGGCCGGCCGCGGGTTCGCGCCGCCGCCGGTGGCGGGTCTCGCCCCGCTGTTCCCGCAACTCGAGATCCTCGAACTCGTCGGCCGCGGTGGCATGGGCGCCGTCTACAAGGCGCGTCAGCGGGAACTCGACCGCGTCGTCGCGCTCAAGATCCTGCCGCCCGACATCGGCCGCGACCCGGCCTTCGCGGAGCGCTTCGCGCGCGAGGCCAAGGCCCTCGCGCGACTGAACCACCCGAACGTCGTCACGCTCTACGAGTTCGGATCCGTCAGCATGGCGATTAAGGACGCTCCTTCGTCTTCCCTCGCCCCTCGTCCTTCGTCCCTCTTTTTCTTCCTCATGGAATTTGTCGACGGCGTGAACCTGCGGCAACTGCTCGACGGCGGCCGCGTGAGCCCGCGCGAAGCGCTGGCGATCGTGCCGCAGATCTGCGACGCGCTGCAGTACGCGCACGACCACGGCATCGTCCACCGCGACATCAAGCCCGAGAACATCCTGCTCGACCGCCAGGGCCGCGTGAAGGTCGCCGACTTCGGGCTGGCGAAGCTCGTGCGCGCCGCCGATCGGCCGGATCCGGCGGATCCGGCCGATCCATCCGATCCGGGCGCCGCGGTCTCGCGCGCCGGCCATGTCATGGGCACCCCGCAGTACATGGCGCCGGAGCAATGCGAGCATCCTGCGGAAGTGGACCACCGCGCCGACATCTACTCGCTGGGCGTCGTCTTCTACCAGATGCTCACCGGCGAGCTGCCGGGCCGAAAACTCGAGCCGCCGTCGAAGAAGGTCACGATCGACGTCCGCCTCGACGAGGTCGTGCTGCGCGCACTCGAGGCGAAGCCGGAGCGCCGCTACCAGCGGGCCGGCGACGTGAAGACGATGTGCGAGACGATTGCGGGCGCGCCGCCTCCCGCGCCGCAGCCCGCGGGCATTTCGTGGACTTCGCGGGATTTCGGCCCGCCACGGTTTCCGTATTTCGTCTTCGCCCTGCTCTACCTGGCATTCTCGGGGTTCCTGGCCCTGACGGCGCCGGAGCTTCCGGATCGCGTGGCGACTCATTTCGGGATGGAAGGGGCGGCCAACGATTGGATGAACCGCCCGTCGTACCTCGCCTTCGTCGCCGCCTTTCCGCTGCTGCTCGGCGTGCTCTTCGCCGGGATCTCGGCCTCGTTGCGCTCGCTGCCCGCCCGGTTCGTCAACCTGCCGAACCGCGACTACTGGCTGGCGCCGGAGCGGCGCGCAACGACCGCCGCGATGCTCCGGGTGCGGTTCGTATGGCTGACCTGCCTATTCATCGCCTTCTTCGGCGGGCTCCATGCGCTGACCGTCGCGGCGAACCGCGTCGTGCCGCCCCGCCTTCCGATGGGCGGCCTGCTGCTGGTCGTCATGGGCTTCCTGATCGGGCTGATGCTCTGGGTCATCTTCCTGCTCATGCGATTCGCCGAAACCGGCGGCGGCGCGTCGCGGGCGGAACTTCCAAGGTCTGGAAACGGCGCGACCGGGAACTTCCAAGGTTCGGATGCCCCGGCCGGGGGCATCGTCGTCCGATTCCTGCTTCGCGGCCGCTGGTACCGGATCGCAGGCCAGGTCGTGCTGGCCGTAGCCATTGCGCTGGCGCTGCGGACCTGGGTGATCCGGACGGTCCCGTGGCGCGGTTCCGGGGCGGCCTCGCGCGTGTCGGTCAGCGGTGGCCGGGCGGTGATCCGCGGTCACGGCTCGCCCGGCTTGAGGCTCGTGCTCCGCGTCGGCGGCCGGGATGCCTGGGCGTGCGGGTTCGTCGTCGACGCTCCGTTCACGGCGGCGATTGAACCCGCAGCCTTC
>CAYXFW010000143.1:0-1930 GCA_964464305.1 uncultured Verrucomicrobiota bacterium | reverse complement strand
TCGGACGGGGCATGAACTGCGTCGTCAAGGATGCCCACGGCAACCTGTTGCTGACACTCGACCGAAGTTCCATCGGGTCGGTACCCGGCCGGTTGGTCCTCCGCGACATCGCGGCAGAAACCGGGCCGGACGCACCGGCGGTCATCGGCGAGTTCGAGCCCGATGGCGGGGCGCCCGAGCCCGTCACGCTGCATGTGACGCCGGGATCTTGACACAGGCGGGAGGCGGGTTTAGGGTACGCGCATCGATGAACGCCATCGCGGACAACGTGACGCTTCGGGGGCTGCTTCTGCGGCTTCTCGGCCTCGCGCCGTTCGCGGTGGGGCCGGTCGGAAGGGCGTAAGCCCCGGACGACCGGACTGGGCGAAGGAACCCACCGCATACCGCGGTGGGTTTTTTGTTGTGGGGAAACGGCCATTGGGCAAGACTCGCCGGCTGGCGGCGGGCGTAAGCACGGGAGATCGGAATGAAGAACGGCACGAAGGAACGAGTGATCATTTTCGACACGACTCTGCGCGACGGGGAGCAGTGCCCCGGCGCCTCGATGAATGCGAGGGAAAAGCTGGAGATCGCCCGCCAACTCGGCCGCCTTCGCGTCGATGTCATCGAGGCCGGCTTTCCGGTCATCAGCGACGGCGACTTCGCCGCCGTTCAGGAGATCGCCCGCACAGTGAAGGGCCCGATCATCGCCGGGCTGGCGCGGTGTGTGACGAAGGACATCGACGCAGCCGCCGCCGCCGTCAAGCCCGCTGGCAAGCGCGGCCGGGTGCATGTCTTCCTGGCCACGTCGAAGATCCATCGCGAGTTCAAGCTGGGGAAGGCGAAGGATGAGATCATCCGGCTGGCCGTCGAGGGCGTCAGCCGCGCCCGGTCGCAGGTCGAGGACGTCGAGTTCTCGCCCGAGGATGCCTCCCGCACGGAGCCGGACTTCCTGATCGACGTCTGCCGCGCCGTCGTGGCCGCGGGCGCGACGACGGTCAACATCCCGGACACCGTCGGCTATGCAATCCCCGACGAATTCGGCGCGCTGATCCGGCGCCTCCACGAGGGCGTGCCGGAGTTTGCCGACGGGCGGGCCGTCATCAGCGTCCACTGTCACAACGACCTGGGTCTTGCGGTCGCCAACTCGCTGGCCGCGGTCCGTAACGGCGCGCGGCAGGTGGAGTGCACGGTCAACGGCATCGGCGAGCGCGCGGGGAACGCCTCGCTCGAAGAGGTCGTCATGGCCATGCGCACGCGCCAGGAATCCTTCGGGACGCTTCACACGGCGATCGACGCGAAGGAGATCGTCAAGGCCTCGCGCCTCGTGTCCCGCCTGAGCGGCCTGCTGGTCCAGCGCAACAAGGCGATCGTCGGCGAGAACGCCTTCGCGCACTCGAGCGGCATCCACCAGGACGGTATCCTGAAGAAGCGCGAGACCTACGAGATCATGGATCCGCACGATGTCGGATGGGGCGCGACCGAGCTGCCCCTGACCAAGCACAGCGGTCGCCATGCGGTCGCGGCGCGCCTCAAGCATCTGGGCTACCGGCTGACGGAAGAGGATATCGTCGCGATCTTCGCCCGGTTCAAGGAGATCGGCGACAAGAAGAAGTTCGTCTACGACGACGACCTGGCTGCGCTGGTGGAGGGCCAGATCGCGGAGGTCCCGCAGACGTGGTCGCTCGACTACCTGGGCGTCACCAGCGGCAACACGACGATCCCGACGGCCACGGTCCGTCTCGCCCGCTCGGCCAGCGGCAAGATGGAGGCGATGGTCCGCCAGGAGGCGAGCACAGGCGACGGTCCCGTCCACGCCGCCCTGCGCGCCATCGACCGGATCACCGGGCTCACCGGCGAGCTGGCCGACTACACGCTGCGCGCCGTGTCGCAGGGCAAGGATGCCCTCGGCGAGGTGGCGATGAAGGTGAACTTCGGCGGCGACGAGCTG
>CAYXFW010000142.1:0-7107 GCA_964464305.1 uncultured Verrucomicrobiota bacterium | reverse complement strand
ACTTCTGCGGGGATGGCATCCAGAGTCGCATGTGATCCGCTGTAGCTGCGACCGGCTTGTCCTCCATAGCGCAGCGCGACGGAGGATCGCGGCGGGCAAGCGCACGGAGACGCAAGAAGGCCGCGACCATCGGTCGCGGCTACAGCAGACCCGCTTTGGAACCGCCTCGTGGCCGGCGTCGCTTGTCTCGCGTGAACACGACCCGCAGAAGTGCCATGCGCCCCCGTGGCGCGCGGGGCCGGGAGGACAAGACTGCTGCGGTGGTGTACATTGGACCCTTTCGGAAGGGCTGCCATGAACCGTGAAACCGAAGTGCTGAATGCGTTGCGCGTGATCATCGACCCGGATCTGGGACGGGACATCGTCTCGCTGGGGTTCGTGAAGGAACTGAAGGGGCTGGACGACGGCCGCGTGGCGTTCACGCTGGAACTGACCACACCGGCGTGCCCGATCAAGGAACAGTTCCGAACCCAGTGCGTCGAGGCCCTGAAGAAACTGCCGTGGGTGAAATCGGTCGACGTGAAACTCTCCGCCGCCGCGCGTCCGCATGCACCGGCAACCGCCGCCGGGGACGGGCTCCGGGGCGTCGACACCATCCTCGCCGTGTCGAGTTGTAAGGGCGGCGTCGGCAAGTCGACCGTCGCGGTCAACCTGGCCTACACACTGGCCGGCCTCGGCTCGCGCGTCGGCCTTTTCGATGCCGACATCTTCGGCCCGAGCCTCCCGACCATGGTCTCGCCGACGGAAACCGAGGTCTATGCCCGCGACAACCGGATCCAGCCGCTCGTCTACGACGGGGTGAAACTGATGTCCTTCGGCTACGCCTCGCCGCAGGGCGGCCCCGCCATCATGCGCGGACCGATGGTCAGCCAGGTGCTCGACCAGCTTCTCACCCAGACGGAATGGGGCGAACTCGACCACCTCGTCATCGACATGCCCCCGGGCACGGGCGACGTCCAGCTCACCCTGATGCAGCGCGTGAAGATCTCCGCCGCCGTCATCGTCACGACGCCCCAGAAGCTGAGCTTCGTCGATGTCGTCAAGGGCATCCAGATGTTCGACAAGCTCAAGGTGCCCGTCGTCGCCGTCGTCGAGAACATGAGCTGGTTCGACTGCCCCGGCTGTGGTACGCGTCACCGTCCTTTCGGATCCGGCGCGCGCGAACGCCTGGTCCATCAGTTCGGCATTCGCACCGCGATCGATCTTCCGATTCGCGAGGAGATCTCCGCGTGGAGCGATGGGGGCCGCCCCGTCGTCCTGGCAGAACCCGACGGCCCCGCCGCGGCCGCGTTCCGCGACCTTGGCGCAGCGGTCGTCCGCGAGGTCAGCCGCCTCCGCCACGGCGCCGCCACACCGCCCGCCGTGACCTACGAACCCGGCCGCGGGATCCTGGTGGCTCCGACCGACGGCGCCGCGTCGGTCGTGTCCCCCGCGCTCCTGCGCCGCGCCTGCGCCTGCGCGCTGTGCATCGACGAGCGGACCGGCGAGAAGACCCTCGACCCCGCCACGGTGCCGGAGTCGGTCGTGCCGACCCGCATCGAGCCGATGGGCAACTACGCCGTCGCCATCCACTGGTCCGACGGCCACACATCCTCCATCTACCCCTACGACACCCTCTCCGCCCTCGCCGAGCGCGCTTGACGTCCGCCGCCGCGGCGGCCGAGGGGCGGGGGACGAGGATCGGAGGTCGGCCTCGCCCCTCGACCCTCGCCCCTTCGAGGTCCGACGTCCGAGGACCGAGGTCCGCCCGGAGCGGAAAGCCGGGAGCTTCGAGCGGATGCTCCATCGACACCGTTCGTGCAAATCAGCTGGCGTCATCGACCCTCGAACCTCATACTCCATGGTTGTTGGGCGTTGGCTGTTGGATGTTGCGCGCCCCGGTCGGCCGTGGCACAACATCGGATCGAGGTGTCCCATGCATGCTGCGTCCGCGCTCCGGTCCTCCCTTGCCCTGGCGGCCGTCCTGCTGACCCTGGCCCCTCCCGGTCGCGCGGCCGCACCGAATGACAATCCGCGCCGCATGTTCGCCGATCCGCCGCGCGAATATCACACGCTGCCGTTCTGGGTCTGGAACGACGACCTGACCGACGAGCAGGTCCGTTTCTGGATGCAGGATTTCGCCGACCACGGTATCCGGTCCGTCATGGTCCATCCGCGCCCGGGCCTGATGACCCCCTACCTCTCCGACCGCTGGTTCGCGCTCTGGAAGCTCGCGCTGGCCGAGGCGGAGCGGCTCGACATGGACGTGTGGATCTACGACGAGAACTCCTATCCCTCCGGCTTTGCCGGCGGCTTCGTGCCCGAGGCGCTGCCCGACGCGAAATCCGTCAACCTCGTCGCCGCGGAATCGAAGACTCCGCCCGCACTGAAGGAGGAGACGGAGGCGGTCTTCCGCATCGACGGCGAAGCCGCGGAGGACGTCACGGCGAAATTGCGGGCGGGCGAAGCCACCGGCCCCGGCCGTTACCTCACGGTCTCGCGCAGGACCGACGGCCGCGCCGCCGAATGGTACGGCGGCTGGTGGTATGTCGACCTGCTCCGGCCCGGCGTGACGGAGAAGTTCCTTGAGCTCACGCTCGAGCCGTACCGCGCCCGCTTCGGCGATCAGTTCGGCAAGCGGATCCCCGGTTCCTTTACCGACGAGCCCCATCTGTCCGGCACGGGCGGCCTGCCGTGGACCGGAGACTTCGCCGCGCGCTTCGAACAGCGCTGGGGGTACGCGCTGCGCCCGAGCCTCGCCTCGCTCTTTCAGCCTGTCGGCGACTGGCGGCGCGTGCGTCACGACTACTACAAGCTCGCCCACGAGCTCTTCATCGAGCGCTGGGCAGAGCCCTACTTCGAGTACTGCGCGAAGAACCGCCTGGAGTTCACCGGCCACTACTGGGAGCACGCGTGGCCGAATTGTGCGCAGGTGCCGGACAACATGGCGATGTACGCGTGGCACCAGCGGCCGGCCATCGACATCCTGTTCAACCAGTACGCCGAGGGCACGCACGCGCAGTTCGGCAACGTGCGCAGCCTCCGCGAGCTCGCGTCCGCCGCCGCGCAACGCGGCTGCGCGCGGACGTTGTGCGAGGGCTACGGCGGATCCGGCTGGGATGCCCGCTTCGAGGACCTCAAGCGCATCGGCGACTGGCTCCTCGTGCTCGGCGTCAACACGCTGAACCAGCACCTCTCCCACACGACCGTCCGCGGCGCCCGCAAGCGCGACTACCCCGTCTCGTTCTCCTACCACGCGCCGTGGTGGAACGCTTATGGCGACCAGGCCCGCTACTTCGCCCGCCTCCAGGCCGCACTCTCGCAGGGCGAGCCGGCGCCCGCCGCCGCGCTCGTGGTCGAGCCGACGACCACCGCGTGGCTCCATCAGGAGGGCGCGAAGGAGGGCCGGCCGGCCGTCGAGATGGCCGATGCGTTTATGAAACTCCTGACCGGCCTCGAGGCGGCGCAGACGGAATACGAGCTCGGCAGCGAGGACATCATGGCCCGTTGGGGCGCCGTCGAGGGCGGCCGCCTGCGCGTCGGACGCCGCACCTACCCGGCGGTCGTGCTCGCGCCGCTCACCGAGACTCTCGACGAGCCAGTTGTGAAGCTGCTCGAAGCCTTCGCAGCCGCAGGCGGGCGCATCCTCTCCTGCGGTCCCGCGCCGGCCCTGGTCGACGGCCGCCCATCGGACCGCCCCGCCGCTCTCGCGAAGGCCCCGGGCTGGCGCGAGGTCGTGCCGGAAGGCCTCGCCGCGGCGCTTGCGGAGTTCCGCTCCCCTGGCGCGCGCATCCGGCGGGCCGACGACGATGCCGGGATCCTCTTCCACATGCGCCGCCGCGTTCCGGGCGGCGAACTGCTCTTCCTCGTCAATACGAGCTCCAACCGACCCGCGCGCGGCAGCGTCGTGTCCGCCGCGAAGGGCGCCGAGGACTGGTGCGCCCTGACGGGGACGATCGCGCCGGCCCCGGCCCGCGCCGGAGCGGAAGGCATCGCGGTGCCGTTCGACCTGCCCGCCTGCGGAAGCCGGCTGTTGTTCCTGTCCGACGCGGCCGGCGCCCCGGCCCCCGAGGCTGCGGCCGCGCGGCCCACGGCCGTCGCCGCCACCGGGCCGATGGAGGTTCGCCGCACGGCACCGGCGGTCCTGACGCTCGACTTCGTCGACGTCACCTGCGCCGGCGAGACGCGGACCAACGTCCACGTCGTCGCCGCGGCCGATTTCGTCTTTTCGAAGAATGGCTTCGCGAAGAACCCGTGGCGGCATGCGGTCCAGTTCCGCGATCGGATCGTCGCGACGAAGTTCGCGCCGGACAGCGGATTCGACGTGGCCTACCGCTTCACGGTCGAGGGCGCGCCGCCGCGCGACCTCGAGGCGGTGGTCGAGCAGCCCGGCCTCTACGAAATTGCGTGCAACGGAACGCCCGTGACGGCCACCCCCGGCGCATGGTGGTTCGACAAGTCCTTCGGCCGGATCCCGCTCGCGGCCGCCGTTCGCGAGGGCGGGAACACGCTGACCGTGCGCGCACGGGCCATGACGATCCGCAGCGAGATCGACCTCGTCTACCTGCGCGGCAGCTTCTCGGCGAATCCCGCCGCGCGCGGGTTCGTCATCGCCCCCGAACGGCCGCTCGCCGCGGGACCGTGGAGCAAGCAGGGCCAGCCCTTCTACCCGGACCGCGTGGCGTACGCGCAGACCTTCGTCGTTCCCGCCGGCGGCGCCCGCCATCGCGTGAGATTGCCATCCTGGTGGGGCGCGCTGGCCGAAGTCAGTGTCAACGGCAAGCCCGCCGGACGGATCGCCTATCCGCCGTACGAACGGGGCATCGACCTCGCACCGGGAACGAACCGCATCGAGGTCGCCGTCGTCGGTACGTTGAAGAACCTCGTGGGCCCACACCACGCCGGCCCGGTGCGCGGGCTCGCCTCGCCGGCCAACATGGCCCAGGCACCCAAGACCGGCCAGCCCGCCGGCGCAGCCTACGACCTCATCGGATGCGGCCTCTTCGAGCCGTTCGTGCTGGAGCGGATGGAGTAACCCCCCGCCGGCGGGGCGAGCCGCCCCGCCCTACCACGCATCCCATGGGGATCCCGGGCCGGACCGCCCGGCCCACCGTCTACGTGAAATCCCGCCAACCTGACGTAGGATGGGAGACCACTCATGACAGCCACGGTCCAAAGCCCCGTCGCGGTGTTCGACACCAAACCGTACGACCGGGAGTTTCTCGAGCCCGCGTTCCGCGCGGCGCGCATCGAGGCCCGGTTCCTTCGCCCACGGCTCGGGCCGGACACCGTCCGCCTCGCCGAGGGCGCGCGGGCCGTGTGCGCCTTCGTCAATGACGACCTGTCGACACCGGTGGTCGATTCCCTGGCCGCGATGGGCGTCGGTCTGATCGCGCTGCGCTGTGCGGGCTTCAACAACGTGGACTTCAAGTCCGCGTACGGCCGGATCCACGTGGCGCGGGTGCCGGCCTACTCGCCCCATGCCGTTGCGGAACATGCCGTCGCGCTGATGCTGGCGCTTAATCGCAAGACGCACAAGGCGTGGTTCCGGACGCGCGACAGCAACTTCTCGATCCAGGGCCTGCTCGGCTTCGACATGCACGGCAAGACCGCCGGCATCGTCGGCGCCGGCCGGATCGGCCGGGTGCTCGCCGGCATCCTGCGAGGTTTCGGCATGCGCGTGATGGTCCACGACATGTTTCAGGATCCGGCGTGGGCCGCGTCGGCCGGCGTGGAGTTTGCCGACCTCGACACGCTCTACCGCGAAGCGGATGTGATCTCGCTGCACTGCCCGCTGACGCCGGAGACGCGCGGCATGATCAACGCGGCATCGATCGCGAAGATGAAGCGCGGCGTCATGCTGATCAACACGGGGCGCGGCAAGCTGATCGACTCGAAGGCGCTGCTGGCGGGCCTCAAGAGCGGACGCGTCGGCGCCGCGGGACTCGACGTCTACGAGGAGGAGGAACGCTACTTCTTCGAGGACTTCTCCGCCTCGGGCGTCGATGACGACGTGCTTGCGCGCCTGATGACATACCCGAACGTGCTGATCACCTCGCACCAGGCCTTCTTCACCCGCGAAGCGCTCGCGCATATCGCCGAAACGACCGCCCGCAACATCCGGCAGTTCGTCGACGGGGCGCCGCTTGAGAACGAGATCTGCTACCAGTGCTGCGAGGGCTCCTGCCGCCGCAACAGCGAGGGTCGCTGTTTCTGACGCCATCCCCGCGATCCATCTCCCGGGGCCTTTCTGTAGCCGCGGGCGGTGACCGCGGCCGCCTTGCGCACCCGTGGTGCCTACTCCGCCGCCTCGACGCGGATCGTGTGCGTGACGGGCACGAATGCCTCGCGGATGGCCTTCACCAGCGGCTCGCGATCGGCCTCGGTGCGGGCGACGGTGCCCTCCATGTCAGCCTTGCCTTCCGCCCCGTGGAAGCGCTTCTTGATCTGGTCCGTCTCAAACGCCTGCTTCTTCAGCACGGCATCGTCGACGCGCTTGAAGGCCCCGCTGAACGGGTTCACGGCGAAATCCGCGGCGAGGTTGATGCCTTTCCGGAGAGCGGCCGCATCGTAGGTGTTCGTCGCGGCGCCCCAGATCACGCGGCACTGCGGCCCGGGGGGCGACCCCACCACGAGGCGGAGCCGGTTGAGATCCTCGTTGAACGGAACCAGCGCCATGCCGGCGCGGACGCTCGTGTCCTGGTCCGCCGGGCCGATCGCGCAGAACGGATAGCGTCGGCTCTCGATGACCGCCTCGCCGCGTTTCGCGGAGAGGACGCGATGGCCGCCCGTCGCCCGGGCCACGCCGCCGGCCACGTCCATCGTGATCGTGCCGAGATCGCCGTCGAGTCCCAGCGCGCGCAGGAAGGCCCAGGCCATCACAAGGTGCCCGGCGCCGCCGGGGTGGACGCCATCCTGCCCCGCGATCATGAAGCCCGGTCCGTACGTCCGCTGCGCCTCGAACCCGTGGACGAGCATTGGAAGGTAGATGTCGGCGAACGGCTGCTGCTCGGCCCGCGCAACCTCCAGCGCGATGTTGCGGAGATGAAGCAGACTGAGGTTGAGGTCGCTGACGGTCCCCCGCGCGGTTTTCACCCAGGCGGGCATCTTGTTCACCGTACCGGACGA
>CAYXFW010000141.1:0-7122 GCA_964464305.1 uncultured Verrucomicrobiota bacterium | reverse complement strand
CCGCCTTGTGCACCTCGCCCTTCTTGACCATGCCGTGCGGGGTGGCTTCCTTGATCGAAACCCGGATCAGGTCCCCGATCCGGGCAAAATCCCGGACGTGACCGAGCACGCGGATGCACTGCGCGCGCTGCGCGCCGGTGTTGTCCGCCACTTCCATCGTTGTACGAAGACCGATCATGACACCGCCCCGCCTTCCGTGGTTCCGCGGCTGACGATCTCAAGCAGGCGCCAGCGCTTCATCCGGCTCAACGGCCGGGTTTCCACGATGCGGACGCGGTCGCCCTTGTGCGCCTCGTTCTTCTCGTCGTGGGCGTGAAACTTCGTATAGCTCCGCATTTCCTTGCCGTACAGGGCGTGGCGGATGCGGCGCTCCACACGAACGACGATGGTCTTGTCCATGGCGTCGCTCACGACCTCGCCAAGCCGCTCCCTGCGATGCCCGCGGCCGGTATGTTGCGGCGTCGCGTCTGTCATGTCGCACTCCTCGTCCGTTCCGTACGGACCGTCAGCATCCGCGCCGTGTCGCGGCGCAGTTCGCGGATTCGCGACGGCTTCTCGACCTGGGCCGCCGACTTCTGCATCCGCAGATTGAAGAGCTCGCGGCGGGCCTGGTCCATCCGCACGCGCATCTCGTCATCCGTCAATTCTCGAACATCCCGAGCCTTCATCAGAGTCTCCCCGGCGCCGTCATGCCCGCGCGTGGCGCGAGACGAACTTCGATCTCACCGGCAGCTTGAACGCCGCCAGGCGAAGCGCTTCCCGCGCCTGGGCCTCGGGCACACCGTCCATTTCGAACATCATCGTTCCCGGCCGCACGACCGCGACCCACGCCTCGACCGCGCCCTTGCCCTTGCCCATGCGCGTCTCGAGCGGCTTCTTGGTATAGGGCTTGTCCGGATAAATCCGCAGCCACAACCGGCCCTTGCGCTTCATGAAGCGGTTGATCGCCACGCGGCACGCCTCGATCTGAACGTTCGTGATCCACTCGCGATCGAGGGACTGCAGGCCGTACGCGCCGAAAGCCAGCGCGTTGCACGTCTGCGCGGTTCCCTTGCGGGATCCCCTCTGCTGCTTGCGGAACTTCACCCGTTTAGGCATGAGGGGCATGGGCGCGCTCCTTCCTGCCGTACGACGGCGCGGCTCCCTCGTCCTCCTTGTGGCAGATCCACACCTTGACGCCGATCTTGCCAGCCATCGTGTGCGCCTCGGAGAACCCGTAGTCGATCTTCGCCCGCAGCGTATGCAGCGGAACCTTGCCCTGGCGCAGGCTCTCGCGGCGCGCCAGCTCGGACCCGCCGAGACGGCCGGCCAGGTGGATGCGGATGCCGTCGGCGCCCAGGTCCATCGCCATCTGCGCGGCGCGCTTCACGGCCCGGCGGAACGACACGCGGCGTTCGAGCTGCGCGGCGATGCCCTCGGCCACGAGCTGCGCGTTGCGGTCCGCATCGCGGACCTCGCGGATCTCGATGTAGATTTCCTTGCCGGTCTTCCGCGAAAGCTGCTGGCGCAGAACTTCGACGTCCTGCCCCTTGCGCCCGATCACGATGCCCGGCCGCGCCGTCAACACGGTGATGCGCGCCAGATTGGCATGGCGTTCGATCAGAACCTCCGGGACGGCGGCGTCCTTCAGGCGTTCCTTCACCACCCGGCGGATTTCGTCGTCCTCGAGGGCGAACGTTCCGTAGTGCTTCTTGTCGGCGTACCAGCGCGAGCGCCAGTCCTTGGTGACCGTCACCCGCATCCCGATCGGATTGACTTTTTGGCCCACGACGGGCTCCTTTCCTCAAAACACGCGGCCGGCTATGCCTTGCCGTCCGACAACACAATGCGAACGTGGCTGAGCCGGCGCTGGATCGGGTGCGCCGTGCCGCGGGAGACGGCCATCCAGCGCTTCAGGCGCGGGCCATCCTCGATCACGGCTTCCTTCACCACGAGATCCTCCGCCGACAGCTTGTGGTTGTTCTCGGCATTGGCGATCGCCGAGCGCAGCGTCTTCCCCAGGCACGACGCCGCCTTGCGGTCGCTGAACTTCGTCAGGCTCAGGGCCACGGGCACCGCACGCCCCTGAAGGTCCCTCGCGAAGTCTCTCGCCTTTTTCGGCGATAGCCGCACGTACCGTGATGTCGCAACAATGTCCATACGCTATTCCGTTTCCCGGGCTCCGGCAGGCGCCGGACGGCCGCTGGGGCCGCCGCACCGTCCCGCCTTGCGTGGGGTGAGCGCGCGATTCTACGCGCCGCCCCGCAGAATGCAAGGAGAGACGTTCGGACTCCGACTATTTCAACGCCACCGTCTTGTCCGTCGCCGCGCCATGCCGCTTGAACACCCGCGTCGGCGAGAACTCGCCCAACCGGTGGCCGACCATGTTCTCCGTGACGTAAACCGACACAAAGGTCTTGCCGTTGTGCACGAGGAACGTGTGCCCGATGAAGTCGGGCGTGATCATCGAACGGCGCGACCAGGTTCTGATCTGCCGCTTCTCGCCCGTCTGGTTCAACCGCTCCACCTTCTTCGCCAGGTGGTCGTCGACAAACGGACCCTTTTTGACCGATCGCGCCATGGTTTACTTTCTCCGCTGAATGATGAACCGACCCGAGGTTTTCCGACGCCGGCGGGTTCTCTTGCCCTTGGTCTGCACACCCCATGGCGTCACCGGCGGGCCGCCGCCCGAAGTCCGGCCCTCGCCGCCGCCCATCGGATGGTCGACCGGGTTCATGGCGACGCCGCGCACCGTCGGACGGATGCCCAGCCAGCGCTTGCGCCCCGCCTTGCCAAGGGACACGCTCTCGTGATCGAGATTGCCGACCTGCCCGATCGTGGCCATGCAGGCGTCCGAAACCCGGCGGATTTCGCCGGAGGGAAGGCGGAGGTTGGCAAAGCCACCCTCGCGCGCCATCAGTTGCACGACCTGACCGGCCGAGCGCGCGATCTTGCCGCCGCCGCCCGGACGCATCTCGATGTTGTGGACCGGAAGCCCGAGGGGGATCAGGGAAAGCGGCATCGCATTCCCGACCTGGGGCTCGGCTTTCGCCCCGCTGACCACCGTCGCGCCCACCGCGAGCCCGTTCGGCGCCAGAATGTACCGCTTCTCGCCGTCGGCGTAGTGAAGCAGCGCGATCCGGGCCGACCGGTTGGGATCGTACTCGATCGCCGCGACCTTGGCCGGAATGTCCAGCTTGTCGCGACGGAAATCGATGATCCGGTAGTGCCGCTTGTGGCCGCCGCCGCGATGGCGGATCGTGATGCGCCCGTACATGTTCCGCCCGCTCTGCCGCTTGTGCGACACGAGGAGCGACTTCTCGGGCGTGCTCTTGGTGATCTCGTCGAACGCCGGCAGCACGGTGAACCGGCGGCTCGGCGTGTACGGTTTGCTGGTTTTCAACGCCATGGCCCGTGCCTCACGTCAGGTTGATGGTTTCGCCGGCCTTGAGCGTGACGATCGCCCGCTTCCAGTCGGGGGTTCGCCCCGCCCGGACCGTCCGCCCGCGCTTCCACTTGCCGGGGCGGTTCATGGTATGGACGTCCGTCACGTGCACGCCGAACAATTGTTCGATCGCCCGCTTGATCTCGAGCTTGTTCGCATCGCGTCCGACCGCGAACTGGTACTTGTTCTCGCCGGCAAGCCGGGTGCCCTTTTCGGTCACCAGGATCCGGTCGACGATGTTCTCCGCCGGCTTCATTCCGCCTTCCTCCCGCACGCCGCGATGCGCGCCGTCAGGATGTCCATCGCCGGACGCGTCGCGGCGATCCGGTCGTACCGCAGCACGGCGTAGGTATCGACATCCTTCGCCGCCGCCACCTCGACCCGGACCAGGTTGCGGGCGGCCTTGGTCAAATTGGAGTCCACGCGATCGACGACGATCAACAGCCCCTTCTCCGCCTTCAGCGCCGCCTGCAGGCCGGCCACGAGACGCGTCTTCGGCTCCGCCACCTCGAGGGTGTCCAGCACCGTCACCTCGTCCGCCGCCATGCGCGCGCTCAGCGCCCGCGCAAACGCAAGCCGCGCGGTCTTCTTCGTGAGCGACTTGGAGAAGTCCCTCGGATGCGGTCCGTGGGCCACGCCGCCGCCGCGCCAGATCGGCGACTGCCGGTACCCGGCGCGCGCCCGGCCGGTCCCCTTCTGCCGCCACGGCTTCTTGTTGCTGCCGGCCACCGCCCCCTTGCCCAGCGTGTTGGCCGTTCCGGCGCGACGCCCCGCCTGCTGCGCAACGATCGCGTCGTGCACGGCCTGGTCGCCCCGGTCGAGCACAAGCACCTTGTCGTCGAGCTCAAGGTCGCCGACGCGCTCGCCCTTCATGTTCGTAACAGTCAGCTTGCTCATGTCACTTCGACGCCTTCTTGATGGACCTGCGGATCTCGACGAGCCCGCCGACCGGACCCGGCACGGAACCGTGCACGAGCAGCAGATGGTCGTCCGGCCGGACTTCCACCGCCGCCAGATGCTGCGTGGTCACCTGCACGTTGCCCATATGGCCCGGCAGACGCTTGTTCTTCAGCAATCGACCCGGCCGCTCGCGCATGCCGACGGAACCCACGCGGCGATGCATGGTGTGCCCGTGCGCCGCCGGCTGCCCCTTCATGTTGTGCCGGCGCATGACGCCCTGGAACCCGCGGCCCTTCGAAATCCCCGTCACGTCGACGAAGCCGCCCTTCTCGAAGATGGCGACGGTGACCTGGTCCCCGGCCTTCGCCTCCTCGCCCGCCTCGAGCGCGACCTCGCGCAGAATGCGGTAGGCGGCGGTCCCGGCCTTCTTGAAGTGCCCGACCAGCGGCCGTCCGAGACGCGAGGGCTTCTGCTCCTCGAATCCGAGCTGTGCCGCCTCGTAGCCGTCGGCCGCAGCCGTCTTGCGCTGCACGACCGTGCACGGACCGGCCTGCAGCACCGTGACCGGCACCTGACGGCCCTCGCCGTCAAAGACGCGGGTCATCCCCAATTTTCTACCGATGAGTGACTTCATCGCCTCACACCTTGATCGTGATGTCGACGCCGGCCGGAAGGTTGAGCTTCTTCAGCTCGTCCACCGTCTTGGCAGTCGGTCCGAGGATGTCCAGGATCCGCTTGTGCGTGCGGATCTCGAACTGATCCATCGATTTCTTGTCTGCGTGCGGGCTCCGGTTCACCGTGTACCGCTCCCGACGTGTCGGCAGCGGGATCGGTCCGGCCACCCGCGCCCCCGTGCGCTTGGCCGTCTCGACGATGTCCGAGGCCGACTGGTCGAGCACCCGGTGATCGTATCCGCGCAGCCTGATGCGTATCCGCTGTCCGCTCATGGCTCCCTTTCTCAACGGTTGAGGATCGCCCCCTGAATCGCTTCGGGGACCACCTCGAAGCACCGGGGTTCCATCGTGTAACTGGCCCGGCCCTTGGTCAGAGACCGGAGCGCCGTGGCATAGCCGAACAATTCCACCAGCGGCGCCTCGGCCCGCACGATCTGCGAACCATCCCGCGCCTCCATGTCCCGCACGCGGCCCCGCCGCGCGCTGAGATCCGAAATCACATCGCCCATATGGGCGTCCGGCGTGACGACCTCGACCGCCATCACCGGCTCGAGCAGCACGGGACCGGCTGCGCCGAGAGCCTCGCGCAGCGCCATCACGGCCGCCGTCTTGAACGCCACCTCCGTCGAGTCCTCCTCGCGGAAGGCCCCGCCGGTCACCCGGACGAGGACGTCGACGAGCGCGTAGCTGCCAAGCACGCCCGTCAGCAGCGCATCGCGCACGCCCTCCTCGACCGCCGCGCGGAACTGCGGCGGGATCTGCCGGTCGGAGACGTCCATGTCCACCGCGTTGCCCGCGCCGCGGGCGTTCGGCGACACCGCCAGCGCGACGTCCGCGAATTGCGAGGCGCCGCCGATATCCCGGAGAAAACGGTGCGAGGCGGACGACGCCTTCGTGATCGTCTCGCGATACGACACCATCGGACGCCCCGCGTTGCCCTGCACGCGGAACTCCCGCAGCAACCGGTCGCGGATGATCTCCAGGTGAAGCTCGCCCATGCCGCTGATCAGGGTCTGGCCGGTCTCGACATCGGCCGAGACGCGGAACGTGGGATCCTCTTCCGCCAGCGCCGCCAGCGCGGCGTCCAAAGCCGGACGGTCCGCCGCGGTCCGCGGCTCGATCGCCATCGCAATCACCGGTTCCGGGAAATGAATGCTCTCCAGCAGGACGGGCTGGTTTTCGGCGCACAGAGTGTCGCCGGTCGTCAGCCCCTTCATGCCCGCCAGCGCGCCGATCTCGCCGGAGTGCAGGATCTCGACATCCTCGCGGTGGTTCGCGTGAAGAGCCACCAAGCGCTGCACGCGTTCGCGTTTCCGCGTGCGCGGGTTGAAAACGTTCTGCCCCTTCTTGATCACGCCGGAGTAGATGCGGAGGAAGGCCAGCTTGCCGACGTAGGGATCCGTCGCGATCTTGAACGCCAGCGCGGCCAGCGGCTCGGCGTCGCCCGGGCCCCGCTCGACCGTCGCCCCGGTCTTCGGATGGAGACCGTGCACGGCCGGCACCTCGAGCGGCGACGGCAGGAAATCCACGACGGCGTCCAGCAGGGGCTGGATGCCCTTGTTGCGCAACGCACTTCCGCACAGCACCGGGACCAGCCGGCCCGCGATCGTCGCGCGGCGGAGCCCCGCCACCAGCACGTCCGCCGGCAGGTCCGGCGCGGCCAGGTAGGCGTCCAGCGTGGCCTCGTCCGCCTCGGCCACGGCCTCGCACAGCGTCGCGCGGGCCGCCTCGGCCGCCGCGGCCAGTTCGGCCGGAACGGGCGACTCGACCCGCCGCGCTCCCTGTGTGGCCTCGTCGAAATCCAGCGCCCGCATGCGGATCAGGTCGATGGCGCCGCGGAAGGCATCCTCGACGCCCCAGGGGAGCTGGATCACCGCAACGGGCGCCTGAAGGCGCTCGCGCAGGCTCTCCACGACGAAATCGAACCGCGCCCCCATCCGGTCCATCTTGTTCACGAAGACCAGGCACGGGACGCGATACCGCTTCGCCTGGCGCCAGACGGTCTCCGACTGCGGCTGCACGCCCGCGACGCCGCAGAAAACACCGACCGCCCCGTCGAGAACCCGCAGAGAACGCTCGACCTCGGCCGTGAAATCCACATGCCCCGGCGTGTCGATGATATTG
>CAYXFW010000140.1:0-7131 GCA_964464305.1 uncultured Verrucomicrobiota bacterium | reverse complement strand
AGGATGAGGGATGCAACCTGAAACCTGAAAGACGGAGGCTCGGGGAAGCCTGAACCGCCAGATCACGAAGCCCGGACTTTGGGATTTGGATGACGGCGACAGGGACGGATTTGGCTCACGCAAAGCCGCAAAGCCGCGAAGAGGCGGCGCCGAGGCGGGTAGGAAGAGCCACGGATGGACACGGATCGGCACTGATGGTCGCAGGAGACGGACGGGGCAGACTCAAGGTTCACTGTTCACGGTTGTCCAGACTTTCAGGTTTCATCCCTCATCCTTCATCACTCTGGAGGGGCGAGCTATGCGAGGCCGGAGGGAGCGTCGCGGGACGCAGCGGTCGGGCTCGCGGTAGCTCGCCCCTCCAAGGCACAGCTGATGGCCGGGACTCGACACTTGCCACCCGGCACAGCAGACAGGATTACAGGATGAACGGCACGAAATCTTCGTGTATGTGAACGTGAACCGCTGCGCGGTGAACGGGTGCGGCTCGAGCTACAACAGATGGCGGCCCGCGTTCGACATTCCGCGGTTGACAGCGACTTGAACACGGGAGGGCGCGGTGCCACCCGCGCCGAGGGGTTTTTGCAAGAGCATCAGTTGCATGGCGCGGAGGAACCCGTAGGGTAGAGGGGCATGAGCGAAAGAACGCCCAAGGCGGAGACTGTGATGGAGATCATCGGGAGGCGTGTCAGTTGCCGCGCCTACCGGAGCGATCCCATTCCGGAGGCGACGCTGCGCCACGTGCTGGAGGCGGCGCGGCTGGCCCCGTCGGCCTGCAACCGTCAGCCGTGGCGGTTCGCTGTCGCGCGCGGCGCATCGACCCGGCGACGGATCGTCGAAGAGGGTTTCTTGCCGGGGCTCGGAATGGACTGGGCGCTGGATGCGCCGGTTCACGTCATCCTCGGCATGGAGCGGTCGATCGTCACGCACGTCCTCGGCGCCTCGGTGTCCGGCGTCGACTACCCTTGGATCGACCTCGGTATTGCCGGCGAACACCTCGTGCTGGCCGCGACGGAGGCCGGCCTGGGCACCTGCTGGATCGGATGGATTCGGTATGCGCCGCTGCGCCGCATCGCCGGATGGAAACGGACCGTCCGGCCTGTGGCCGTCCTGACCCTCGGCTGGCCGCTGAAGCCGGGATCCCGTCCTCCGCCCGCCGAGCGTCGGGTCCCCTTCGACGACCTCGTCACCTGGCTCGATCCCTGACCAGCCCCCGCGTCCCCATGTGTATCATTATCGAGTGCGATCGCACTCGATAATGATACATCGGACGGCATGGATGCCTTGATCCTCGCCCAAGCCGAGAGCGTGCGATCGAGACCTGCGTGAAGTGCGCATGGATACGGCCGCGGTGGAACCCTACTTCGCGAGGACGCTTCGCAGGGCACGGCGCGGCCCTCCAGACGCATTCCATGGAGATATGAGAAGACGGATCTGGAGGGCGCCGTTCCACCGGCGCCGATGGATGGGCTCTCGAAGCAGCATCCGGATCCCCGCGTCGTTGATTAGGCGAGGATTTGGGAAACGGATCGGGGCTTGTCGCGTGCGCGCGGGGGGCCTACGATGCGTCCCGGCATTTCGTAGAGGATCCCGGGATGAACATTGCGACCGCCGCGCCCTTCGCCGTCCTGCTCGCCGTCGTCGCGCAGACCTTTGCGGCGGAGGCTCCGCGCCGGCCGAACATCCTCTGGTTGATCGGCGAGGATCTCGGTCCCGATCTCGGTTGCTACGGAACCCGGGAGGTCGCGACCCCGGTCCTCGACCGCCTCGCAGCGGACGGTGTGCGATACACGCGCTTCTTTTCCGGCCACGTCTGTTCGCCGAGCCGCTCGTCGTTCATGACCGGCATGTACGCGACCACCATCGGCGCGCACAACCACCGCTCGCACCGCGACGACGGATACCGGCTTCCGGCCGGCGTCCGCGTGCTCACCGACTGGATGCGCGACGCCGGGTACTTCACCGCCAACCTCCGCGAGTTGCCCGCTTCATGCGGGTTCAAGGGTACCGGGAAGACCGACTGGAACTTCGCCTACGAGGGCCAGCCCTTCGACTCCGCGAAGTGGGACGACCTCGCGGCGCACCAGCCCTTCTACGCCCAGATCAACTTCAGCGAAACCCACCGCGCCTTCCACGGGCCGCACAAGGCGGATCCCGCGAAGGTCGGGATCCCGCCGTATTATCCCGACCATCCGGTCACGCGCGAGGACTGGGCGAAATACCTCGACGACGCGAGCGAGCTCGACCGTAAGATCGGGCTCATCCTCGAGGCGTTGGAACGGGACGGCCTGGCCGATTCCACGGTCGTGGTCTTCTTCGGCGACAACGGCGCCGCGCACGTCCGCGGCAAGCAGTTCTGCTACGATTCCGGTCTCCACGTGCCGGCGATCGTCCGCTGGCCGAAGGGCTTCCCCGCGCCTGCGCAACTCAAGCCGGGCACGGTGGACGACCGCCTGCTGCACGCGATCGACCTGGCGCCGACGATGCTCGCCCTCGCGGGCGCCGCCAAGCCTCCGAAGATGGAGGGCCGGATCTTCCTCGGTCCCTCCTGCGAGCCGCCTCGCGAGTATGTGTTCGGCGCGCGCGACCGCTGCGACGAGACCGCCATGCGCATCCGCACCGTGCGCGATGCGCAGTATCGCTACATTCGCAACTTCACCCCCGGTGTCCCGCTGCTCGCGCCGAACGCGTACAAGGAACGGCAGTACCCCGTCTGGAATCTGCTGAAGGATCTGAACGCGCAGGGGAAGCTCACGCCCGTGCAGGCGGCGCTCTGCGCGCCGCGCATGCCGGACGAGGAACTCTACGACATCCGGGCGGACCCGCATGAGACGGTCAACCTTGCGGCCTCGGACACGCCGGAGCACCGGGCCGCGCTGAAGCGTCTTCGCGATGTGCTGGAGCAGTGGATCCGGGACACCGGCGACATGGGGCAGATCCCCGAGCCGCCGGAGGTCATTGCCGCTGAGGGCCGGACGAAGCCGCTCCCGCCCGCCGGTGCGGGCAAGGGCGGCGGGGTGAAGAAGGCCCCGGCGCCCTGACCGCGGCCACAGCGGACAGGCCATGGCGTGGGGGTCTTCTGCAGCTGCGACCGTTGGTCGCGGCTGCAGCGGGTCCGGAATTGTGGGCCCTCGGTTGTAGCCGGGGCGTTGACCCCGGCGGGCATGTGCCACGGGACGCAAGGTCGCCGATTGGGAAAGGAAGCGAGCATGAAGGTGAATCGGTCCATCAGTCGCCGGCAGTTCCTCCGCGGTGCCGCCGCGGGGGTGATGATCGTGCCCGCCTACGTCGTCGGCCGCGGCGCCGAACTGCCGCCGAGCGAGCGGATCCGCGTCGCCGCCATCGGTGCCGGGGGCAAGGGCCAGAGCGACGTGGCCGAGGTGTCCAAGGGCGCCGAGATCGTCGCGCTGTGCGACGTCGACCTCGCCCGCGCCGGGGCCTCCCTCAAGGCCCACCCGAATGCCCGCCAGTTCACGGATTTCCGGAAGATGTTCGATGCGATGGAGAAGTCCATCGATGCCGTCACGATCAGCACGCCCGACCATACCCACTACGCCGCCGCGATCTGGGCGATCCGCCGCGGCAAGCATGTCCTCGTGCAGAAGCCGCTCACCCACTCGATGTGGGAGGCGCGCGAGCTCGCGCTGGCGGCGCGGAAGCACAAGGTCGTTTCCAAGATGGGCAACCAGGGGCAGGCGACCGAGGAGACCCGCCGGCTGATCGAGATGGTCCGCGCCGGCGCGATCGGCACCGTGCGGGAGATCCACATCTGGACCGATCGCGCGGGCACGCCGAAGCGCTTCTGGTGGCCGCAGGGCGGCACGCGTCCGGCGGGCGAGGATGCGGTGCCTGCCGGGCTGGACTGGGACGCCTGGCTGGGTCCCGCGCCGGCGCGACCGTATCTCGACACCTACAAGGACGGCCCGTTCAAGGGGAAGAAGGTCTACCATCCCTTCGTCTGGCGCGGCTGGAAGGACTTCGGCAGCGGCGCGCTCGGCGACATCGCGTGCCACTCGACGAACGCGATCTTCTGGGCGCTCGAGGAAATGCGGGGGCCGTTCAGCGTCGAGGCCGAGACCTCCCCGTGCACCGACGAGATGTACCCCGAGTGGTCCATCATCACCTACCGCTTCCGGCGCCCGAACGGAGCTCCGGACCCGAAGTTCGTGTGGTACGACGGCGGGCGGATGCCGCCGCGGCCTGCCGAGCTCGAGCCCGAGCGCGCGTGGGATGCGGACAACGGCGCCCTCTACGTCGGCGACAAGGGATCCATGCTGGGCACACGGCTCTTCCCCGAGGCGAAGATGAAGGAGTACGCCCCGCACGCGCCGCCGCCGACCCTTCCGCGGTCGCCCGGACACACGGAGGAATGGCTGGCCGCGATCCGGGGCGCCCCGCGCGTCGACAACTCGTTCGATCACGCCGGGCCGTTGACCGAAATGGTCCTCGCCGGCAACGTCGCCCTCCGCGCGAAGGCGAAGCTCGATTGGGATCCGGCCGCCTTCAAGTTCACGAACCACCGCGACGCCAACCGCTGGGTGAAGCGCGACTACCGCGCAGGGTGGGAGCTCTAGGAACCGCAGCCGCGATGGGGGTCGCGGCGGGCACGTGCTCCGGGTGCGCGGGAAGGCCGCGATCCGTGATCGCGGCTACAGCAAACGGCACATGGTCAGGGCCTCTTCTGCAGCCGCGACCGCCGGTCGCGGCCGGACGGGACTTGGAACCTGAAACTTGGAACTTGGAACTCTCCCCGCTTTCCCGGAGAATCCCCGGCCATGTCGATTGCGCGAACGTATCCGATCCGGTGTCCGAAGTGCCAGGCCGAGGCGGGATTCGAGTTGTACGACTCGGTCAATGTCGCCGAGGATCCGGAGCTTCGCGATGCGCTGATGGGCAACCGCCTCAACTCGCTGGAATGTCCCTCGTGCCAGTTCCGGTTCCGGGTGGACAAACCGCTGTTGTACATCGATCCGATCCGCGGATTCGCCGTGTGGTGGACGGACGAGGGCACCGCCCAGCCGGAGAAGGCCGCCGAGGAGTACCGCCGCATGCAGGCCTCGCTCCAGGAGGCCCCCGGCCATCTGGACCTGAAGCTGCAGCTCGTCTACGAGCGCGTGGAACTGATCGAGCGCATTTTCCTCATCGAGGCCGGGCTCGACGAACGGGTTATCGAGTACATCAAGTATCTGGTCTACTCGAAGAACACCCGCAAAGTGGATCCGGCCTCCAAGCGGCTGCTTCTGAATGAGCAGGGTCCGGCCGGCGGAGATCTTTGTTTCGCCGTGCAGGACGTGAAGACGCGGCGCATCGAGGGCATTCTGAAGTACGACCGGAAGATGGTCGCCGAGGTCGAGGCGATCTTCGCCGGCAACCCGACAAAACCGCTCTCCGAGCTCTTCCCGCACCCCTACGTCAGCGCCCGCCGGCTGATGCTGGACTGAATTCCCGGATCCTGCCTGCCGGTTCTTCTCCGCGTCCAACCCGCGGCGACGCGCGGAGCCCGCATTCGGCCTTGGCCGGGTTCGTCGATGATGGAGGGCCGAGCTATGCGAGGCCGGGAGGACGACCCCGCGGAAGCGCGGGATTCGGGCTCGCGGTAGCTCGCCCCTCCAGGAGGACGCGATGTCTTCGCGTCTGGATACCCGGCGCGATCCATGCGGCGGCGGCTCCGTCGGCGGAATGAGGTAGGGCGCGACGGCCCGGCGCGCCGCGGTCTTGCAAGTGTACGGGGACCGTCGAAACGGCCGGCCCAGCGGGCCGGCCCTACCCGGGTGTTCGATCCCCGCCGCAGTACCATGTCCTTGGCGGCGTCAGTTCGCGCCGCCCTGGGTCTTGAGCCACGTGCCGAAGCCGATGACGATGGTCGAGAGGATCAGCGTGGCGATGCCGGCGGCGATGAGGGTGTGGGCCTTGCGGCTGGCGCCTCGCCACTCCTTGAAGATCCAGCCCCACATGGTGCTGAAGATGATGATGCTGGCCATGTGGAGGGTCCAGCTCGCGAAGCCGAAGTCGCCCATCTGGGTTTCGCCCATGGTGTAGAAGAAGAACTGCAGGTACCACGTCGTGCCTGCGAGGGCGGAGAAGAGCAGGTTGCGCAGCCACGGGGCGCGCAGGGCCTCGGGCGGCGAGCCGGCCGCGACGCCGGCGTGTTCGGGCTTCAGGTGCGGGGTGAAGAACTGGTAGCCGGTCCGGTTGCGGATGCTCAGCAGCACGCACCAGATGAAGTTCGTCGTGAACCCGCCGAGGAGCACGACGCAGAGCTTCGGCAGGCCCGTCCACAGCGTCGAGGTTCCCGCCGCCGCCGAGGCCTCGCCGATCGGCTGGCCGGCGGTCAGGGCGAAAGAGAACCCGGCGCTCATGATTCCGGAGAAGGTGGCGACGAGGATGCCCTTGCTGAAGTTGAATTCCCGGATCGCCAGCTTCTTCTCGGCCTCGGGCATCTGGCGTTCTTTCGTCAGACCCGCCAGGGCCGCGATGGCGATGCCGAAGAGGCAGACTGCGACGCCGGCGAGCGTGACCTGCCCCGGCAGGGTCGAGGCGATCTGCGCGAGCGTCTCGGGCACGGGGATGTTCGGGGCGATGTGCTTGAAGAGGGGCGGGAGCAGCGTGCCGAACGCGGCGCAGTAGCCGAGCGCCACGCCCATGCCGAGCGACATCCCGAGGTAGCGCATCGTGAGGCCGAAGGTCAGCCCGCCGAAGCCCCACATGGCGCCGAAGAAGTAAGTCCACCACAGGGTCGTCCAGCTCTGCTGGCCCAGGACGGCGCCGAGGTCGTTCGTCATGAACGTTGCGAGCAGCCACGGGGCGATGATCCACGAGAAGAAGCCGCCGACGAGCCAGTAGACCTCCCACGCCCACTTGCGGACGCCCTTGTACGGGACGTAGAAGCTGCCCGACGCGAGACCGCCGAGCCAGTGGAAGACAACGCCGAGCAACGGATTCGCGACCATGAGCTCCCCCTTTTTCCGGATCAGCCGCGCTTTGCGAGCACGGCCTGTTCGTAGGCCTTCACGTCCGCCAGCCAGTCCATCCCGGCGGGCACGCCCTTCGAGGCGCAGTACTCGTCCCACACGGCGCCGAACGGCATCGTCTTGAGCTCCTCCATCAGTGCGAGGCGGCTCGTGTAGTCCCCGG
>CAYXFW010000139.1:0-7191 GCA_964464305.1 uncultured Verrucomicrobiota bacterium | reverse complement strand
ACTTCATCAAGCATAACTGGGTCGTCGACACGATGCGGCAGGTCGACCCGACGTGCGTCCCGATCGCCGCCGGGAACGCCGGCCCGTGGAGCGAAGGGCTGCTGCGCGAGTGCGCCGGACGCATGGAGTTCGTCGCCGAGCATTTCTACAGCCACGAGGGAAGGGACGTGCCCGGGCACGTCCGCCAGATTCCCGACAGCATCCGGCGCAAGGCCGACGCGCACCGCGGGTACCGCGCGAAACTCGATTCGCTCCAGGGCCGCGACATCCGCATCGCGATGACCGAGTGGAACTACTGGTACGGCCCCCACCCCTTCGGCGAGCTGGGCACGCGCTACTTCCTCAAGGACGGCCTCGGCATCGCGGCCGGCCTGCACGAGTACGCCCGCCAGTCGGACATCCTCGGCGCGGCGTTCTACGCGCAGACGGTCAACGTCATCGGCTGCATCAAGACCTCCCGCACGCGCGCCGCGCTGGAAACGACCGGGCTCGCGCTGAAGCTCTACCGCGCCCATTTCCTCGGCACGCCTCTGAAGACATCGGCCGGCCCGCGGCTCGACGCACAGGCGATGCTCTCCCCGGACGGCCGGTATCTCGTTCTCGGAGTCGTGAACCCGCAGGACTCGGTCGTCGAGGTCCCCCTGTCGCTCTCCGGTCTGGCCGCCACCGGCCCGGCGGAGTCGTAGCGGATCGCGGGGAAGGACCCGATGGCCTTTAACGACCCCGACGCGCCCGCAGCCGTCTCGATCGAATCGCTGGGAAAAACAGACCTCGGCACATCGCTCCGCCTCGCGCCATATTCCGCAACCGTGATCCGCGTGCCCGTGAAGCCCTGCAGGCTTGAATGCCGTCCGGAGTAAATCAATGAATCCATCCCATTTGGCCGCATTGGTGTTGCCGATTTGTATCGCGGCTTCTGGTTTTACTGGGGCTCTCGGATCTCCAGAGAGCCGTCTCTCATTTGCCAGTTCGCGGGTCGAGGGTGTTGCGAAAGCGCTGAGGCGGTACAGGTCCGATAGTGCTGGCGCGCTACCGAAGGGCTTGAAAGATCTATGCCCAAAGTATATTGTGAACGAATCCGAGCTGTGGGTTACGGAGGGCGGCCCGTCGATCATCACTGGCAGTGTCACGATCTGCTATGTCCCGGGGAATCCAATCCCCAATCCCGACGTTCCCGGACAGAGCATGATTGCCTTTACAGCGGCCGAGATCGGCGGCGGTCGTTTCGTAGTAGACTCAGAATTGCGCGTGTGGTTTGTTGGCGAGATGAGATTTCAGCATTGGCTTGCAGGGATAGCGGTATTGCGTGGGCGAGATGGCCAACGCCCCGATGTGCCCTGAACTATCGAGGTCGGCGGATGGGGACAGGAATGGTGGCGAGGATTGCGAACGAGATTGAAGGGCACGAGAGCAGTTCAACCGCTCCTTCTTGAATCACTCGACCCGGAGGGCGACGCCGGATTCGCCGAGGATGCCCTCGATCCCACGTACCAGACTCTCGGATGGATGGACGCGGTGGGCCGCGCCCGTCTCCAGGACCACCCGTCCGCCCTGCGCGTCCATGACGACGAAGGTGACCGGCACGTCCCCGGGATGCCGCACGAGGACCGCCCTGAGCTCGTCGACCGGCACGGCGTCGGACAGCGACGGCGGCACGTGAAGCTGCATCTCGCGGACCGCGGTCTCGACCACCTGCTCGAGCGGCCTCACCCGGACGGCGGTCATCCAGGCCGTCCCGCTGCGCATCATGCCGCGCCCTTCGAGGTAGAGGAGTTTGCCCTCGCCCGTGTAGGCGCCGTCGCGCGCCAGCACATCGGGCGGCAGCGTGACCGAGAGGCTGCCGTCGGGCATGTCGAGCGTCAGCTCCGGCGCCGCGCCCCGTCCGCCGCCCGCCCGCGGCGCCCGGAGCGCAAGGCCGGCGACGCGGACCGGCCCCGGCGACGAGAGGTCGCTCAGGGACGCGAGCGGCGTGCACCTCGCCGCCCGGGTGAACCACTCGAAGCGGGAGATCGGGTGCGCGGTGACGGGGTATCCCAGGAGCTCGCGCTCGTCCTCGATCCGGCGCGCATCCGGCCAGGGGGCCGACGGCGGAAGGATCGAATCGTCGGCGGCGCCCAGCGCGGACTCGTCGAACAGCAGTCCCTGTCCCCTCTGTACGTCCCGCCGGCCTCCGGCGGCAGCCAGCGCGAGATCGAGACCGCCGGCCATGCGGCTGCGCGGCATCCCGGTGAAGTCGAAGGCGCCGCACCGGATGAGACACTCCACCGCATGGCGGGCGGCGGGCCCCGCCGCCGCCCGACGGCAGAAGTCGACCAACCCGCCGAACGGGCCGTGCGCGTCCCTCTCCGCCGCCCAGGCACGCGCGGCGTCGGGACCGACCCCGCGGATGCCGGCCAGCCCGAAGCGGATGGCGCGCCCCTCGGGTACAAACCCCGCCGCACTCCGGTTCGCGTCGGGGCCCAGGACGGGGATGCCCAGCGTCCGCGCCTCGGCCGACAGCGCGGAGACCCGCGCCGTGTCCCCGCTTTCGTTGCTCATCGCGGCCGCAAGAAACTCCACGGGGTGGTGCGCCTTGAGCCAGGCCGCACGGTAGGCAAGTTCTGCGGACGCGATCGCATGCGCCCGGCTGATGCCCCGACGACCGCAATCCTCGATCCGCGAAAAGAGACGCGCCGCATCCGCCTCGCGGAGGCGGTGCTGCCGCCGGCCGGCCTCGGCGAAGGCCGGCCGCAGATGCCGGAGCGCATCCTCGTCGCGGACGGTCGCGAATCGCCGTAACAGATCCCCCTTCTCCGGGGAGAACCCGGCCAGCGCCGCGGCAACCGCCGGAATCTGCTCCTGGTAGAGCAGCAGACCGTGTGTCGCCTCCAGGGTCGCGCGGAGGAGCTTGTGCGGGGGATCGGACGGCAGTTCGCCGCGCTTCCGCGCGATGAACTCGTCGAGGAGAGGCGCCGTGTCCGGGCGGTGCAGGGCCAGCAGGGCGACAAGGTCCTCGAAACGTCCGATCCCGGCGCGACGCATCGCCGCGCGCGCGGAGGCGCCGTCGAGTTGGAAGATCCCGATCGTGTCGCCCCGGTTCAGCAGGGCCAGGGTCGCGGGATCGTCCTCCGGAAGGTGCGCGAGATCGACGGCTACGCCGGCCCCGCGCAACTGCCGCACCGCCTCATCGAGCACCGTCAGCACGCGCAGACCCGGCAGATCGATCTTCAACAGGCCGGCCCGGGCCAGTTCGTGCATGTCGTACTGCGTGACCGTCTCCCGATCGCCGCCCAGGGCCAGCGGGACGAGTTCGACCAGCGGCCGGCCGGCCAGAACGACCCCCGTCGGATGCGTGCCGGGATTTCTCGGAAGCCCCTCGAACATCTGCGCCATCGGCAGCAGATCCGGCGCGCAGGCGGCCTCGGCCTCCCGCCGCAGGTCGGGACGCATCCGGATCGCGCGGGCGATCGTCATGTCCGCGCCGTCGGGCACGCGGCGCACCACGTCATCGCACGCCCGGGGCGACACGCCCAGCGCGCGGCCGGTGTCGCGGATCGCCATGCGTGCGCCGAACGTGCCGAACGTAACGATGTGCGCGACCCGGTCGCGCCCGTGGCGCTCGCGGAGATGCGCGACGATGGCCGGCCGGCACGACGGGCAGATCTCGAGGTCGATATCCGGCGCGACCGGCTTCTCCGAATTGAGAAATCTCTCGAAGGGAAGGTCGTGGCGGATCGGATCGATGTCCGTGATGCCGAGACAGTACGCCGCCAGCGAGCCGGCGACGGCCCCGCGTCCCGGGCCGATCGGGATGCCGCGCTCGCGGGCGAACCGGACGATGTCCCACACGACGAGCAGGTAGTTCACGAACCCAACCCGAATGATCGTCTCGAGTTCGTGCCCGAGCCTCGCGACCGCCGCCGCGGCGGCCGGCGGCGGATGCGCGGGATCCGCCACACCACAGCGATCACGCAGCCCGTCGAAGGCCAGACGCCTCAGCCAGGCCGCCTCACGCCCGCGCGGGAGGTCCGGCTCGAAGTCCGCCGGCGGGTCGATCCGCGGAAACCGGTGCTCCCAGGCCGGCCAGAGATCGACGGTGCACCGCATCGCGATTTCGGCGCTGCGTGCCACGGCGTCCGGATCCGCCGGCAATGCGGCTGTCATCTCGGCGGCCGTGCGCAGATGGAAGAGTCTCGAATAGTCGGGACCCGCCCCCGCAGGTTCGCGCACCGCACCGCGCCGCGCGCACCGCAGGATTTCGTGTGCCCGGGCGTCCCCTGGATGGAGGTAGTGCACGTTGTTGGTCGCCACGGTGGGCAGCCCGGTGCGCCGTGCCACCTCCCGCAGGCCGGCGAGGGTCTCGTCCTGACCGGGCAGCCCCTGGTGCTGCAGTTCGAGAAAGAAACGATCCGGGCCGAAGATCTCCGCCATGCGTCTCGCGGAGTCGACGGCGGCCTCGATGCGGCCCGCGGCGCAATGCCGGTTGATCTCGCCATTCCCGCCGGACGACAGACCGATCAGCCCGCCCGCCGCCTGGGCCAGTGCGGATTCCAAGAGGACGGGCCGTCCCGGCTCAGGTGTACTCAGGTGAGCGTCGCTCACCAGCCGGAGCAGGTTCCCCCATCCTTCCTGCGTCTCCGCCAGGAGCACCAGCCCGGGGCCGGACGCGTCGAGCGGCCGCAGCACCGCCGGCGGGCGCGGCGCCATTTCCATCTCGACGCCCAACACAGGCCGCAGTCCCTTGGCCTTCGCGCGACGGTGAAACTCCGGCGCACCGTAGAGGACGCCCGTATCCGTCATCGCCACGCCCGGCATGTCGAGGTCCGCCACGGCGTCCATCAGCGGCCCCAGCCGGACGAGGCTGTCCAGCAGGCTGTACTCGGTATGAACGTGAAGATGGACGAACGATCCCATGCGCGCCGACCCGGCCCCAGCCTACCGCAGGAAACCGGCGGGGGGAAGCGGGCCGATCCCGATTTGAAGTGGAGCCAAGCCCGTCAGCGCAGCCCGCCGAGCGCAGTGCCGCGGTGGCTCAGGCCGGAACTGCATCCCTCATGGCCCGTGTACTCGGATGGGGCAATCCCTTGGAAGCCTCGCGTAGAGCCTGCACTTCTTCGGCGACGAGTGCGCAGAGTTGGCGGTAGGCCTCTTCCTCCGTCGCACCATGGCAAACCGCACCAAACGGGAAGAGGTCCGGACAGTACCCAACGTACAGTCCGTCCTCCTCCCATCGCACGAACCGGAGATACTTGTCCTGATCCTTCATCACAAACCCGGCGCGCTCCAAATCGGACACAAGCTGGCGGACCTTCCGCGGCACAGCCCAGGTTTGCTATGTTCTCCACCGAATGCCAGTCGAAACCATCCTCATCTTTCGGTTGCGTCGCAGGGCCCGGTGCGGCCATGATGCGCGGACATGAAACTGCTGATCGCGACGCGAAACCGGCACAAGCTCGGGGAGATCCGGGCGATCCTCGACGTGCCGCATCTGGAGCTGGTCAGTTCGCTCGACTTCCCCGCCATCCCGGACGTTGTCGAGGACGGCGCTACGCTGGAGGCCAACGCGGTCAAGAAGGCTGTCGAACTGCACCGTGCGACGGAGCTCTGGACGATCGCGGACGACTCGGGCGTCGAGGTCGACGCACTCGGCGGCGCGCCGGGCGTCCATTCCGCCCGCTATGCCGGCGAACCCTGCAATCACGCGAACAACATCGCGAAGATGCTCGCCGCCCTCGGCAGCCGCCCCGACCGGACGGCCCGGTTCCGTTGCGTCATGGCGCTCGCCGGGCCCGGCTTCCCGCCGCAGACCGTCGAAGGCCGCATCGAAGGCCGCATCACGCACGCATGCCGCGGGACCGGCGGCTTCGGCTACGACCCGATCTTTGTCCCGGACGGATACGACCTGACCTTCGGCGAACTCGATGCGGACGTGAAGAACCGCATCTCCCATCGAGCCCTTGCCCTCGCCGCCGCCCGCGCGGCATGGGTCCACCTCCTCGGCGTTGCGGCCGGTTGACGCACCGCGTGTTCCGGCCTAACGTGACCGCACGCTGGTTACAACGAAAGTGGCAGGACTCTCCATGAAAACTCCCCCGGATGCCGACGGACTTCTGGACCTGATGCGCGGATTCCAAGCGCCGTGCGTCGTCGCGGCGGCGGCGGAACTGGGGATGTTCGATGCGCTGACTGCGGGGCTGCAGGATGCGCATCATGTGGCCCGGATCGCGGGCGGATCCGACCGCGCCGTGACCATCCTGCTCGATGCCCTCGCGGCGCTCGGCGTCCTCGACAAGCGGGACGGCCGCTACACCATCCCCGCGCCGCTCCGCGCGGCACTCGACCCGGAGAACCCCGCGTGCATCCTGCCGATGATCCTGCACCAGGCAAACTGCCTTCGACGCTGGTCGCGGCTGGCGTGGACCGCGCGCGAGGACGCGCCGTCCGACCCCGGCCCGAGCATCCTCGGCCCCTCTGCCGACCTCGTGTCTTTCATCCAGGCGATGAACGTGGTGAGCGGTCCGGTCGCAGACGGGCTGGTCGCCACCATCGACGCCGGACCTGTCACTCACGTTCTCGACATCGGCGGTGCGTCGGGCACATGGACGCTGGCATGGCTGCGCGCGCATCCCTCCGCCCGCGCGACCATCTTCGATCTCCCGGAGGTGATCCCGCTCGCGCGCGTCCGCATCGCCGCCGGCGACGCCGCGGACCGGGTCAGCTTCGCCGGTGGCGACTACCTGCGCGACCCGCTGCCCGGCGGGGCGGACGTCGCGTGGATCAGCGCGATCGTCCACCAGCACTCGCGGGAGGAAAACTGCGGGCTCTACCGCCGCGCCGCCGCCGCCCTGATTCCCGGCGGGAGGGTGCTCATCCGCGACATTGTGATGGAGCCTTCCCGGACGACCCCGGTCGCGGGTGCGCTTTTCGCCGTCAACATGCTCTCCGCCACGCGCGGGGGCGGCACGTGGACGCTGGACGAACTCCGGGAGGATCTGGAGTCCTCCGGCTTCACCGATGTCCGCCTGGCACGCCGCGACGAGGGCATGCATTCCATCGTCGCCGCCCGCAAGACCTGAGATCCTCCGCCCGCCCGTCCGGAGAGTTCACACGGAGACGCGGAGGACGGAGAGGAGAACGGACGGGATCACAGGATGAGGAGGATGAGGTGGCGGAACGCGGGGCAAGGTTGTAGCCGGGCGCGTCGAGCCCGGC
>CAYXFW010000138.1:5528-7198 GCA_964464305.1 uncultured Verrucomicrobiota bacterium | reverse complement strand
CCGCAGGTGGTGGTGGGACTCGTGACGGGCAATACGGGCCGCTGTGCGCGCATCAAGCTGGAGGCGGCCGGACTGCACGGTCATTTCGTTCTCGGCGCGTACGGGCACGAACTCGCCGATCGGAACGCCATTGCGCGCCTGGCGCTGGAACGCGCCCGGCGTCACGTGAGCGGCTCGCACGTCCGGGAGGTGTGGATGGTCGGCGACACGCCGGCCGATGTGGCCGCCGCCCGTGCCATCGGCGCCCGGAGCCTCGCCGTCGGCACCGGTACCCACACGCCGACGGATCTCCTGAGAGCCGGCGCGGACCACGCGCTCGCCGACCTGTCGGATGTGGAGGTGGTCCTGAGGATCCTGAAATCTCACAGGACCCGAATGGATTCCTAACGATTGCGGATTAGGTTGGCTGCATGACAGGAAGAATTGTCAGCGGCCATGGGATCTTCGTCGACGACGGCTATCCGGAGTCGGACGACAATGCGAGCAACTACATCCCGTACGATCCGCTCGACCCGCGGGACTATGCGCGGGCGGTCGAAGAGGCCCTGGTCAGGTTTTGCCAGACGACGGGCAGGTGCCCGAAATCCGTCTGCACCGTCCCTGCGTGCTGAAGTGTGGGTCACCGCACCTTGGTCGGACGGTGCGGCACGAAGACGGCCTTGCCGGAGTCCTCGGCGGCTTTCGCGGCGCGGCGGGCGGCCTCGTAGAGCGCCTGTTGGCTGCGGACGGGTTTCGCCTTCGGCACGGGCCTCACGCGCTCGTAGGATCCGTCGGGCAGGAGGCGGCGGGCCTTGACCGTGTCCGCGAGGCAGACGTCCAGCACGCGAGTCAGGTACTTCCGGCAGGCCGGGTCGACAACCTCGACGAGCAACTCGATGCGCTTGTCGAGGTTTCGCGGCATCCAGTCGGCACTGGAGATGAACAGGGCGGGGTCGCCGTCCTGGTGGAAGTAGAGGATGCGGGCGTGTTCGAGGAAGCGGTCGACGACGCTGAACACGCGGATCTTCTCGCTCAAGCCCGGGACCCCGGGGCGCAGGCAGCAGATGCCCCGTACGAGCAGGTCGACCGGCACCCCCGCCTGTGAGGCGCGGTACAGGGCGTCGATCAGCTCCGGATCCGCGAGAGAGTTCACCTTGACGACGATTCGCGCCGGGCGGCCCTGCTTGCAGCGGTGGATCTCTCCCTCGATCAAGTCGAGCACCCGGCGTCGCAACCCGAGCGGGGCGGCCTCGAGCCGGCGGAGGGAGCCGGGCTGCGTGATGCCCGTGATCGTGTTGAAGAACGCCGAAGCGTCTGCGCCGTAGTCCTCGGCGGCGGTCAGGAGGCTGATGTCGGCGTAGATCCGCGCGGTCATTTCGTTGTAGTTGCCGGTGCTGAAGTGAACGTACCGGCGGATGCCCTGGGGCTCGCGCCGGACGACGAGGCAGACCTTGGCGTGGGTCTTGAATCCGCGGATGCCGTAGATCACCTGCACGCCGGCGTGTTCGAGAGCGCGGGCCCACTCGATGTTTCGCGCCTCGTCGAACCGCGCCTTCAGTTCGACCAGGGCCGTCACCTGCTTGCCGTCCGCGGCGGCGCGCGCCAGCGCGGCGACGATCGGGCTGTTCTTGCTGGTGCGGTACAGGATCTAAGATTTGATGGACTAGAAACCCAAGTTGATTTTTTAGCTC
>CAYXFW010000138.1:0-5518 GCA_964464305.1 uncultured Verrucomicrobiota bacterium | reverse complement strand
CGCCAGAACATTCGGGTCGGCCGCGGCCTCCTCGACGAAGGCGACGACCGGGTCGTAGCTCTCGAAGGGGGCGTACAGAATCACATCGCGCCGGTCCAGCAGGTCGAACATCGATTCGCCCCGGGGCACGAGCGGCGAGGGCCGGGGCGGCCAAGGCTCGGACTTGAGCGATTCGAAGCCCTGCATGTCGCCGAACCCGAACCACGCGGACAGGGCGAGGGGGCCGGGCACGCGGTAGACCAGCGCCTCGTCGGCGTCGAGCCTCCGCCGCAGCCATCCGGCGAGCTTCGGATCCGCGCCGGCTTCGATCTCGAGCCGGACACAGTCGCTTTCGCGACGGGCGACCAGCACGTCCTGCATGCGCGCGAGGAGATCCGCCGCAAGGTCCTCCACGACGCTCATGTCCGCGTTGCGGGTGATGCGGAAGACCGCGGTTTCGAGGATCTCGCAGCCGGGGAACAGGCGATCGAGATGACTGCGGATCAGATCCTCGGCGAGCACATAGTGGTAGGCATTTTCCGCGGGCACCGTGTAGAACCGGGAGAGGGTCCTCGGAATCGCGACGACCGCCCAGCCTTCGCCGGCCGGTGCCCCGGTGGCCGCCTCGGCGCGCCGCAACCTCACGGCGAGGTGCAGCGTGAGTCCGGCGATCATCGGGAACTCCTGCTCCGGGTCGATCGCGCGCGGCGTCAGCAGCGGAAGAATCTCCTGCTCGAAGATGCGGCCGAGGTGGATCGACTGTTCCGGGGTGGCCTTGTCCCAGGGAATGCGGCGGATCGCCGCGCGCTCGAGCGCGGGCTCGAGATCGCGCGCGAGGCAGGCGTACTGCTCGTCGACCATCGCATGCACGCGGCGGCCGATTTCGAGAAGCTGTCCGCGCGGCGACAGGCCGGCGATGTCCTTGCGGTGCGCGCCCCGGTCCGCCAGCATCCGCAGGCCGCCGACGCGGACCATGAAGAACTCGTCCAGGTTGGACGACGTGATGGCGAGGAACCGCACGCGTTCCAGCAGCGGGACGGTCGGATCCCGCGCCTCCTCGAGGACGCGGCCGTTGAATTCCAGCCACGAGAGTTCCCGGTTGAGGTACCGGAACGAAGGGTCCTTCCTAGACATGGCCTTCCGGTCCTTTCATGGCGTGGCCGCGGTCGAGGTCGATCGTCAGCCCGAAGATGTCCTCGAAGAGCCCGCCCTTTTCGCGGATCGCAAGGCGCTCGATGGTCAGGTCCTCGACGTCGCGGATCGTCAGCGTCAGCCGTCCGTCCGTCCGTTCCACCGAGAAATCGCGCACGCGCTGCAGGTGGCTGCGCTCGAGCGCGTCGGCGACGCGCAGGATCGCCGCGAGCTTCTGCACCACCAGCCGCTGCTCGCGCGGCAGCGCCCCGTAATACGGATGCTCCGGCAGCGGCGCCGAGCGCCGGTGGTAGCGGGCGATCAGCGCAATCGACTGCAGATCCTCCCGCGAGACGCCGAAGAGATCGCTGTTGAGGATCAGGTACATCGAGTGCTTGTGATGGCTGCGGTTGTTGATGAAGAGCCCCACTTCATGCAACTGCGCCGCGATCTCCAGAAGGAACTCGTGGCGCGGGCCGAGGCCGTGCAGGGACTGGAGCTCGCGGAAGAGGCGGATGGCGATGTCGGCGACCTGCGCCGCGTGGCGCCGGTCGACGCGGTAGCGATCCGCCAGCGCGGCGGCGGAGTGGCGGACCTGGTCGCGGAACTCGGCCGCCCATTCGGGCCGCGCCGACATCTCCAGTTCCAGGGCGGTGCGCAGGTTGACCTTCGGGACGAGGATCCGCTTCACGCCAAAGGCGCGTGCGATCTCGCAATAGGAGAGCAGGGCGGGACCGATCGTCTCGGCCTCCACGGGCGGAAGCCGGTGCCGCCGCATCAGCGCCTCCGCGTCGAGCGACAGGAGCGGCTCGACGAACCGGGCGAGATCGCGCGGGCGCAGGGTTCCGATCCGCACGGCGTCCCAGCCCGGCACCAGGTGCGAAGCGGCGCGGCGCACGTCGCCGGAGATCGCGATCAGGGTGGCGATGCGGCGGATGGGCAGCGAGTGCTGCATCTGCTCGACGGTGCGGTGGATGTCCTGCGCGAGCGTGCGCCGCTGCTGCTCCGCCGGGGCCCGGCCGCTTTCCAGGGTCTCGCGCATACGCAGGGCGCCGAGACGGTAGGTTTCCGAGAAGGTGACGTGGCCGCCCTGCATCAGCAGGACCTCGGTGCTGCCGCCGCCGACCTCGACGACGAGCGCGTCGGGCGCCTTCGCGCCGCCCTCGCCGGCGAGCAGGTCGCGGACCGCGAGGTAGGTCAGCCGGCTGAGTTCGATGTCCTCGACGCACTCGACCGGGATCTGCGTGGCGATGTAAACGCGGTCGAGGAACTGGTCCTTGTTCGCGGCCTCCTGCACGGCGCTGGTGGCGATGGCGCGGATGGCGGTCGGATCGCGGATGCCATACTCGTCCATGACCTGCCGGAAGCGGCGGAGAATGCCGACGCATTCCTCGATCGTGGCGCGGCGGATCGCGCCGGTGGTGAAGGTGTCCTTGCCGAGCCCCGCGGGCTGCGACAGCGATTCCAGCGTCTTCGGCGTGCCGTCCGGTCCGATTTGGGCAATCTCCATGCGAATCGCCGTGGCGCCGATGTCGATGGCGGCGACGAGCCGCGGCGGAGTGGCTGCGGGCGGAGGGGCCGGGACGCGGACGCGTGCGCCGGGCTTGGGAGAACGCGATTTCATGGGCTGTCTCCGGGGGTCAGCCTGCATCCGCAGCCTGGGCGGCGAGGGCGGCGGCGCCGGTGATGGCGGCGTTGTCGCCGAGTTCGGCGGTGACCACCTTGAAGGTCCCGCGGAAGGCGTCCATGACCTCATCGGTCGCGGCAGTGCGGACCTCGTCGAGGAACAGCTTGGGCATCGCCTCGATCAGGCCGCCGCCGAGGACCACGAGGTCCGGTGCGAGCAAATTGACGGAGTTAGCCACGGCGAGCCCGATGAACGAGGCGGCCCGGCGGACAATGCACTCGACGACCTTGTCGCCCTTCCGGATCGACTCGGCCAGCGAGCGGCTCCGGATCTTGGCGAGGTCCGTTCCAGCGATCTTCGCGAGCGCCGGGGCCTCGCCGCGGTAGATGGCCATCGCCGCCTCCGCCGCGATCGCCAGGCGGCTCGCGACGGTCTCGAGACATCCGCGCCGGCCGCACCCGCAGAGGCGTCCGCGAGGCATGACCTTCATGTGGCCGATTTCCATGCAGGACTGCGTTTTGCCGCGGACGAGTTTGCCCTCGTAGACAAACCCGCCGCCGATGCCCGTCCCCGGAAAGACGCCCAGCACGCTGCGCGAGCCGCGGGCGGCTCCGCCTACGAACTCGCCATAGGTTCCGGCGTCGACATCGTTCGCGACCGCAACCGGGCAGCCGAATTCCGCCTCGAGCCGCTTGCGCAGGGGAACGTTCTTCCACCCGAGGTTCGGCGCGTAGATCAGCGTTCCCTTGTCCAAGTCCAGAGGGCCCGGCGTCCCGATCCCAATGCCGCCGAGCGCCTTGGGGCCGATCTTGGCGGCCGCCAGGGCTTCGTGGATCAGGCCGATCATCCGGTCGACACCCGACCGGGCGCTTTCGTCGGTGCGGGTTCGCTTGCGCTCGGCGGCTACCAAGCGGAACCGGCTGTCGAAGACACCGGCGAACATCTTCGTCCCGCCCAGGTCGAATCCGACCCAAAATCTGTTCTTGGTGGTCCTCATCGCGTGGTCCTCTCGTTTCGGTCGAAAGTATACCACGTCCCGCATCGCGGCGGGAATCGCTGGCGCCCGGGGCCGGATGGTGCTTGAATGGCCGGCAACTCGGGAGGACGACATGAACGGGATGCGGACGTGGATTCTGGTGGGTGTGGCGGTGGCGACTGCGTCGGTCGCCGCGCCGGCGGCGGAGGCGAAGGGCGAGGCGCTATTCGATGGAAAGAGCCTGGCCGGTTGGTCGTCATTCCTGGTCAAGCCGGAGGTGAGGACGGAGGACGTCTGGAGCGTGAAGGACGGACTCCTCGTGTGCCGCGGCGAGCCCATGGGCTACCTGCACACGACCCGCGCCTTCACCAACTTTCACCTGACGGTCGAATGGAGGTGGGCGCCGGGGCAGAAGCCCGGCAACAGTGGCGTCCTGCTGCGAATCAACGGCGAGCCGAAGGGGCTTCCGCGCTGCATTGAGGCGCAGCTCAAGAGCGGGGACGCGGGCGCCGTCTACGGGTTCCACGGCATGGGCATCGCGGGCGCCGCGGACCGCTATTTCGAGAAGTTGGGCACGCCGCACGCCGGCGACATCCGCGGCGTGAAGAAAACGGACGGGGCCGAGAATCCCCCCGGCGAGTGGAACACCTACGAGATCGATCTCGACGGCGGCGCGTTGACCGTCCGCGTGAACGGAAAGAAGGTCAACGAGGCCACCGGCTGCGAGGTCCTTCCCGGTCCCATCGCCCTCCAGTCCGAAGGCGGCGAAATCCACTTCCGCAGGGTGGTCATCGAGCCCAAATAGGCGGAACGGGGGGCGGAGACGGGCTACAGCTCCGCGATGAACCAAGCCTCGACCTTCTGGCGCGCCCAGGGCGTCTTACGCAGAAACGTCAGACTGGACCGCACGCTGGGATTGTTCAGGAAGCAGCGGATCGGGATGCGATACCCCATTTCGTGCCAGCCATGCCGCGCGACCAGTTCGTTGAGGATTCGTTCCAGTGTGACGCCGTGTAACGGGTCGCGCGGATGGGCGGCGGGGAAGGGCATGTCGCAGGTCCTTGCGTGGAAATCCGATGCGCGGCGGGCGGTTCGGCCCCCCGCGCGGGCTACGTCTTCGGCAGTCCCGCGGCGATTTCGCGGATGTAGTCGGCGAGGTCGTCCCGGAGGTCCGGGCGGCGGAGCGCGTAGGCGATGTTGGTCTTGAGGAAGTCCAGCCGGTTGCCGATGTCGTAGCGGCGGCCGTTGAGCTTGAGGCCGTACATGGGGCGGTTCTTCACCATGGAGCGGAGGGCGTCGGTGAGTTGGATCTCGTTGTTCTTGCCGCGCGGGGTTGCGTCGATGTGCTCGAAGACCTCGGGCACGAGCACGTACCGGCCGGCAATGGCGAGGTTCGAAGGCGCCTTGGCGGGATCGGGTTTCTCGACGAGGTCGTCGATCCGGAAGAGGCCGGGTTCGATCTCGGTGCCGGAAATGACCCCGTAGCGGTGGATCTTCTCGCGCGGGACCTCCTCGAGGACGACGACGGGCTCGCGGAAGCGCTCGAAGACCTTGACGAGCTGCTGGGTGAGGGGCGGGTCGGACTCGATCAGCGTGTCGCCCAGCAGCACGGCAAAGGGCTCGTTGGCCACATGGTCGCGGGCGTAGGAGATCGCGTCGCCCAGTCCGTTGAGTTCGCGCTGCCAGACGAAGTGCATGCGCGCGATGGTGGAAATGCGGCGGATGGCCTCGAGCTCGGCCTCGCGCCCGCGGGCGGCCAGGGCGTTCTCCAGCTCGAAATTGCGGTCGAAGTGTTCCTCGATGGC
>CAYXFW010000137.1:1136-7200 GCA_964464305.1 uncultured Verrucomicrobiota bacterium | reverse complement strand
AGGGGGAGGGCGGCCTTTTCGAGGGTGCGCAATTCGGCCTCCGCCGCCGCGTACTCGCGTTCCAGCCGGACCAGGTCGTTCTCGACCTGGAAACTGTCGAACCGGACCAGCCGGTCGCCGCGTCGCACCCGGGAGCCCTCGGCGGCGAGTTCGACGATGGTCGCGCCGCCGTTGAACCGGGACGACACTGTCTCCACGCGCCGGGCCGCGAGCCGGCCCTCGTAGCGGGACCGGAGGACGAACGTCGCCTCGCCGACCGTGAGCCGGTCCGTCGCGGCGTCGCGCGACCCCCGGCGCGCCCGCCCGTCGACAAGAACGGCTGCGACGAGGGCGCACGCGGCGACGGCAACGAGGATTCCGTGGATGGGCTTCATGCGTTCATTTCCATCCCGGCTTCAGTTCCGCGGGGTGCTCGATCAGGGTGCCGGTCACGTGGAGCAGTGTATAGGAGGACAGCCGGTGGGCGGAACGGATTTCCAGCAGGCGGGTTTCGGCGCGCGCGAGCTGGGTTTCGGCGTCGGAGAGCGAAAATGCGTCGCCCCGGCCGGTCTCGTAGAGTCTGCGGGCGAGGCGCGCGCCGTCCTCCGCCAGCTTCCGGTTCCGCTCCGCGATGCCGAGTTCCGCGGCGACGCGGCGGCATTCGGACAGCGTCTGGAGCACATCGCGGGCGATGGCCTCGCGCCGGATGTCGACGATGGCATCGGCGGACGACTCGTCGATTTCCGCCTGCAAGGCCGTGAGCCGGTCGGCCGCCCGCCACGGGTAGCCGTCGACGGAGGCGGTGGCGAACCAGTCCGTGCGCGCGTCGTCGAGGCCGGGCAGGGGGTCGTCGAACCGCGTGTGGCGAAGGGTGAGTCCGACGGAAAGATCGGGCCAGCGGTTCCGGTGGGCGATGGCGGCCTGCCGCCGTGCGGTGACGGCATCGTCCTCCGCCTGCGCCAGGTCGAGCCGGTTGGAACTGGCCGCGGCGACGGCGGCCTCCGCCTCCGGCAGGTCGAGCGCGAGCGTCGGCGGCGGGGCGGGGCGGTAGGTCGTGCGAAGACCGGCCCCGATTGTCTCCGCCAGCTCGCGCGAGAGTGCGTCGCGCCGTTCGCGGAGGGCGGCCAGGCGGGCTTCCGTCTCGCCGCCCTGCAGTTCCAGGCGGCGCACGTCGACACGGGTCGATCGGCCCTGTCGCTCCCGGGCCCGCACGAGCGTTGCGAGGCGGAGGACGCGTTCCAGGTAGCCGGTCTCGAAGGCGGTCTGGAGATCGGTCCGCGCGATCGACTCGAACGTGCGCACGAGGCCCATCACGAGATCCGCGCGCTGGGCCTCCCAGTGGCGGCGTTCGGCGCGGTAGAGATCGATCTGAAGCCGCACCGGCTCCTCCGCGACCTGCCGGCCGAATCGCCGGAATAGCGGCTGGCTGATGCTGGCGGCGATGGCGCGTTCGCCGCCGGCGGGCGAATCGCCGCGGTCGAGAATCGTCCCGGACGCGCCGACGCGGGTGCCGAAGGGGAGCACCTTGGCCGCCTGGAGCCCGTAGGTCCACTGGGTGTCGTCTCCGGTGCGCGACGACTGGACGACCGGTCCGGCGGTGGTGTCGAACGCGGTCCGGGCGAGGGCGACATCCACTTCCCGCCCGCGCACGCGGAGCTGGCCGCGGGCGAGGTCGCGGTTGTGCGCGAGGGCGGCGGCGATCGCCTCGTCCAGCGTCAGGGCGACGGGTTCCTCCGCCGTGGCGGTCATCGCCGGGAGCAGGAGGGCGAGAATGACAGCGCTTCGCTTCACGGGTTCCCGGTGCGCCGAGGGGCGGGCGGGGCATCGGCCGCATCGATCCACCGGGACGCGAGATCCCCGTACGCATCGGTCCGCCGGTCGCGGAGAAACGGCCAGGCGCGGCGGATCGTCTCGATCCGGTCGCGCCGGACGTCCACGAACACCGTGGCGGCTCCGTCCACCGGCGCCCGTGCGGTCACGACGCCCTGCGGATCGCAGGCAAAGGACGAGCCCCAGAACTGCAGGCCGTCGGCGCCGGGGTCCGGCCGTTCCAGCCCGGTGCGGTTGACGGCGGCCCAGTACACGCCGCTGGCGATGGCGTGGCCGCGCTGGACCGTCGTCCAGGCGTCGAGCTGGGCCTCGCCCAGCGTCTCGCGCTCCCGGGGGTGCCAGCCGATCGCGGTGGGTGCGAAGATCACCTCCGCCCCCTGAAGGGCGGCGAGGCGGGCGGCCTCGGGGAACCACTGGTCCCAGCAGATCAGCACGCCGATCCGGCCGGCGCGGGTGGCGAACACAGGGAATCCGAGGTCGCCCGGGGCGAAGTAGTACTTCTCGTAGAAGCACGGGTCGTCGGGAATGTGCATCTGGCGGTACAGCCCCGCGGGGGATCCGTCCGCGTCGAGCACGGCCACGGTGTTGTGATAGACGCCCGGGGCCCGACGTTCGAAGAGTGGCGCCACGATGACGAGGCCGAGTTCGCGGGCCACGGCGCCCAGGGCAACCGTCGTGGGACCGGGGACCGGTTCCGCGAGGTCGAAGGTGCGCGGATCCTCCCGCTGGCAGAAATAGGGGGTGCGGAAGAGCTCGGGGAGGCAGGCGACGTCGGCCCCGGCCTCGGCCGCTTCCTGGAGGCGGACGATGGCGGCGTCCAGATTGGCGGCCGGATCGTCCGACATCGCCATCTGGATCAGGGCCGCCTTGAACGCGGTGGGGTGCGTCGTCATCGTTCTCCGCCTTCGGCAACTGCGTGCCGAGTATGGCCGATCTCCGACGCGCCCGCAACCGGCGGGGCGGGGATCAGACGACGCGGAGGGCGTCGGCCTCGACCTCGAAGAGGAGGTCGTCCCGGCAGATGTCGGCCTTGACGACGACCGCCGGCATGGCGGGGATCTTGTTGGTCTCGACCCACCGGTTCCATGCGACGGCGTCGGCCGGCCGCTTGAAGTAGGCCACGGCCCGGTTGATGTCCTTCCATCCGTAGCCGCCGGAGTCGAGAATCGCCTTCACCACGCGCATCGAAAGGTCCACCTGCGCGTCGACATCGCCGACGTGGGCCGTCTCGCCGCCGGGATGGATGCTGGCCGTGCCCGAGATATAGAGGCGCCGGCAGCCGGGAACCTGGACCTCGACCGCGCGGCTGAAGGCGCTGCCGTAGGCCGGGGCGGGGCATTGCAGCGGCGACGGCATGGCGCGGATGACGACACCGGCATGGAGGGGGACCACGGCGAGGGCGTCGGCCACCAGCGCGGCGTCGAAGGGATTGCCCGTCCCGACGCCGGTGCTCGCGGGCACGAGGCGGTCGTACACCCCGCGTTTCGTGAAAAACTCGTTGCGGACGCGGTTCAGTTCGTCGTACCACTCCAGGATCCGGTTGCAGTACAGCCACGTGCGGACCACGTTGTGGAAGTCCATGCCCGCGGCCGCCAGGGCGCGCTCCAACTGGTCGATCAGCGAAAGCGTCTGGTCGGTGCGCGATGCCTTGGGGTCCACGGGGCGCAGCCCGCCGAACAGGACGTAGCGGGCGTCGTTGTCCTCCACCATCGTGCCCACGATGCGGCCGTCCAGCATGACGGGCTTGGATGTGCCGGAGATGGCGTAGAACTGCGCGGCGATCGGCGCCTTGCCGGTGCATGCGGAGCCGTCGATCCACGTCACGGGCCACCGGACCGGGCCGCACGTCCGTTCCAGGGCGGCACGCGTCTCCGCCTCCATCGACGTCGGGCCAAACAGATCCATGGCGGCCACGTGCGCACCATGTTCGCGAAGGAATCCGCCGATCTCCTCCGCCAGGGAATTCACGCACCCGTTCCCGCCCGGCGCGTCGGTGACGAAGAACCGGGAGCTTCCGTGGCAGTTCAGGCGCACCGCGTCGAGACGCGGCTGCCGGATGCGGGACAGGGTCGGGCAGTGGGGCATGATGGATTCCTTCATGATACGCTCACAAACGCATGACGGTCGCAAATATTGTCCTCGCCCTTCAAAGGGATAGCACGAAGGCCTCCAGATCCTCCAGCTCCTTTTCACTCAGGTTGGACGTGACCCCGTGCCGGTCGGAGGCATTGAACAGGGTCAGAACCTCGCGAATCGTCGCCGCCCGGCCATCGACCAAGTACGGCGCCGTGCGCCAGGCCTCGACGAGGGTGGGCGTGTCGTACGCCTTGTCCTTGTCCAGATCGGCGCCGGTGCCGATGTCGAACGACTCGAGGGCGGTGTACAGGGGCGACGGATGGCACGAGGCGCATCCGGCCTTCCGGAAGATCTTCTCGCCGCGCCGGGCGCTCTCGCCCAGGCGCCCCCGGACCCGGTACGGGCTGGGTGCCGGCGTCAGCGACTTGAGATACTCGTCGATGGCCCGCGCGTCCTCCTCCGGCCGCACGGCGAACTGGATGTAGCGGATGCCCGAACGGACTGCGACCTCGGCGGAATCGCGAATGCCGCTCATCATCGAGGGCGGCGTCTTGTGGGCCATCATCATGTTCTTCGTCTGCTTCGGATTCCCCATCCCGTCGTTGAGCAGGTCCCAGTTCAGGCCGTCGACGCGGCCGTCCGGATGGCAGCTCGCGCAGCTCTGCCACTCCTGGAAGCAGAGCGCCGCGTCATGAAAGAGAATCTCGCCCTGGCGGGCGCGGGACGGGGCGACCGCAGGTCCCAGCGCGAGGGTCGGGCATGGCCGGGCCGTGGCCGACGGATCCAGGACGGCCAGGGTGTCGGAGAAGTACATGCCGATGTAGGCCCTGCCTCCGGCCACGGTCAGCGCCCGCGGGCCCTTCCCGGGGAGCCGGACACGCTCGCGGATGTCCACCAGGAAGGCCAGATCGTTCGGAACCTGCCGTGCCGAAGACGAAACGGCGGTCACCTTTTCGCCCGCCGCCACGCGGTCGAGCCGGTCGTGGAGCTTGGGGCGATCGATGACGCTGACCTCGTGGGTGCCCGAGTGGGCGACCAGCAGGCGGGCGCCGTCCGCCGTGCACGCGACGCCCCACGGATTGGCGGCCCCGCGATCCACCTCGTCGAGAAGGACGGTGTTGACGAGCTTCCGGCCGGCAACGTCGATGACGCTCAAGGCGGAGGTCATCATCCAGCCGCGGTCGAGCTGCGTGGTCGGCAGGGTGTACCGGCCGAGAATCGACGTCACATAGGCGAAGCGTCCATCCGGCGACATGCAGATCCCGCGCCCCGCCGTGCAGCCGTTCGGCAGACGGACGGCGGCCGCGACCTTGCCGGCGGCGGTATCGATCATCGAGATCTCGATCGAGACCGTCTCCGCCGTCGCGGCGCACGCGGGCAGGTGGTTGACAACCACGAGCGTGGCGCCGTCCGGCGTCAACGCGCAGGCGATCGGTTCCCGGGGCACCGCGATCGCGGTCCTCTGCGCGCCCGTCGCGGCATCGAGAACGAGCACCCGGTTCGGAAACCGGTCGCAGACATACAGGGTGGCTCCATCCGGCGACAGGGCCATGGCGGCCGGCGAATGCCCGACCTCGAAGGTCCGGGCGACCTTGCCCCGGGCGCAGTCGATGTCCCAGACGTACCCGCGCCCGACCCCGCCGGCGGCGAGAACCCGCGAGCCGTCCCTGCCGATGCAGACGGCGGCCGGCGCGGCGTCCAATGCGATCGAGCGCACCACGGTGCCCGTGGCGGAGGGATCGACTTCGAGCAGGAGCCGGGGCGCGGCCGCCACGTAGATGCGGGTGCCATCCGGTGTTGCCGCGACGGCGCAGGGGGACACGGGCTCGGCCCCGTTCGCCGCCGTCGCCAGAACGGCCCACGCGATCCCCGCCCCGGCCCCAGCTGCGATCGTCCGCCTCATGGTGTCTCTCCTTCACCCGCCCCGCCGCCGATGCGCGCCCACACTACTCATCCATGCGCGCCCCGGCAATCCCCATTCCACGCCGCCCGGCATCTCCGTCGCAGCCCTGCCGTACATTGACAAAACATGAACATGCGAAGACCCGCCGTCTGCCAATCCGGGCGCCCGGCAGCGGCGTCATGGGCGGCCGCAACCGGCGGGCGCATCGCGCCGCAGAATGTGGGTGCGGCGGAAGAGACGGAGCGGCCAAGGGCGGATGCTGGGACCGAAATCCGG
>CAYXFW010000137.1:0-1126 GCA_964464305.1 uncultured Verrucomicrobiota bacterium | reverse complement strand
GATCGCGATCGGAGCTCGATTCCGATGCCGATCCCGGTGGCGATTTCGATTTGGAGAGATGTCCATCGCCAGCACAGGGGTCGGTGGCTGACGGGACCGCGAAGACGAGGCGCAGGGCAGCAGATTCACTGCACTCGCTGCCGAGTGTCCGCGACTTGCGACATTGTCGGATATGCTCAATCAATTGCACAATAATCGCATAGACTACTAGATACATCTCCCAAGGTTAGGATGCCGAGGCCCTGATGCGGATCGCTCGGGCGACGGCGGCGGGCGTTCGGAACCCTATCCGGGATCCGGTTTCCGGCGAATTCAGGGGTGCGCGAAAAAAAATCAAAAAACCGCTTGCATCGTCGGGGCGGGCTCGGGTAATGTGTCTCCTTGTGCGCTGACTTAGCGCTGTTCCTTGAGAGAGAATCGGTGCCCGGACGTGGAGCGAAAAAAGTTCGCGCGCGGGTATTGACACGCTCAAGGCGGGGCGCTAGGATGGCGAAACGATTGGGTGAGACCTCCGGAAATAATCCGGGGGGAGGCGAAACGGAAGCCGTCGCACCTTGGCCGTTCCTCGGAAACGAGGACCCCGGCAAAGGAGGGCGGTGTTTTGTCTGCTCTTTGAAATTGGAATGACGAACGCACAACTGCTTCGAATCAGAAGTGGTGTGACGTGCGTGGAGCTTGTGAATGGGTTTCCGAAAACCCCGTTTGGGGGTTTCGGCCACAGGACAACGTCTCAGGCGGTTAGCCCCGCTTGGGACACCGTTCTAACGACATATAAAAGTGAAGTTACTACGGAGAGTTTGATCCTGGCTCAGAACGAACGCTGGCGGCGTGGATTAGGCATGCAAGTCGATCGATAACCTTGGAGTAGCAATACAACGAGGTGAAAGAGGCGGACGGGTGAGTAATGCATGGGCAATCTGCCCTTAAGTTTGGAATAGCCTGCCGAAAGGCGGAGTAATACCGGATATTATCCCCTGGCGCATGTTGGGGAGATCAAAGGCGGGGATCCGCAAGGACCTGTCGCTTAAGGATGAGCCCATGTCCTATCAGCTAGTTGGTGAGGTAACGGCCCACCAAGGCTTACGGGTAGCTGGTCTGAGAGGATGGTCAGCCACACTGGGACTGA
>CAYXFW010000136.1:0-7202 GCA_964464305.1 uncultured Verrucomicrobiota bacterium | reverse complement strand
AGAACTCCACGAGCCGCTTGTAGCGTGCGACCGGATCCGCCTGGGTGGCCCAGCAGACCTTGGCAACGCATTCGGGACAGAGGTGCAAGGGGCGACGATCCGATTCCTCCTGGTGATTGCTCCCGCACATACAGCACTCGTATGCCGTGCAGTGATACATGGAGAACATGTGGCTGGTCTCATGCACCGCGGTCTTGATTGTGCGCGCGAGACACAGCTTGAAGCTCTGCTCATCTTTGTCCGGGTCCCCGTTACGATAGATGGACCAGACGCCAACACGCCTTCGTATGGAAGCCTGGCCGAACACAAAATTCCATCCTTCTCCTGGCCAGAGATCGGACGCGGTGAAGGCGATCATGGCCGCGGCGTTCTTCGGAAGCCGGGCCGAAAGAACATTGTCGAGCACATAGGTAGTCAGGATCTGTTTGTCTCCCCACGCCGGGTGGACGCGCCGGGCAGCATCGGGGATCGCCGAGAGGGGGATGGCCTCATTCGTCTTCACCTCAAGACTGAAGTACTGCTGCATGTATTCGGCTGTCAGCATCATGATCTTCCGCTGTGTCTTCGAAAACGCGCCGATCGGCTGAATGTAGAGGACGTTGCGCGCCCCCTGCGGTGTCACCGGTCGACTTCTCACGTACTGCTCAAAGGTCTGTCCAGATTCATCGTGATGCGCCAGCCAGTCGTTCGGACCTGGCTTGCCGATCTTCTGGTGCAGGGGTCGCAGCTTCTCAATGGCAAGTCGTAGTCCCACGGCGTTACTCGCCTGTTCGCCATCCGAAACGGCCGTGAGAGCACTGCACCCAACAAGCAGTGCCGCTATTGCAACGAATCGTTTCATACGCTGGCAATTCTACATCACAGTGCCGAAGGAAGAGAAGGCCTGCGGCAAGCAAGGGGCACCGAAACCGTGGCGCGCCGGAATCCCGAAGGCGGCCCTGTCCAAGGTTCGGACGACGGCACCGGCCGCCCTTCCAACCCTTGGACAAATCAGCCCCCCGCTTCCGTACCACGTAATCCGTTCCCACCGAGAGCCTTGCAAACTAGACCAGCCGAATCCGCGCCGCGATTGCGCCGTCGCCTCTGCTTCTATGTCCCCACCCTCTCACCCGCCAGCCCTTATGGGGAGGAACCACGTGGCGGCATTGAAACCGGCATTACTGTCTCGCCGGACATTAGCACCGTGAATACGAGATTCTCGCCTCGCCGTACTGTGATCGTCGTCCCCGGTGCTTTCCGGGCGTCGTCTACGGCGACAGCCTTCTTGAACGAGACCGTATAGTACCACCACCTCGCGTCAACGAATGGGCTGAGCGTGATGCTTGTAATCGTCCACGCATTCGTATCGGACACGAGTCCGAATAGCGCGCGCGACGCCGATCTCGCAGCCGCGCCCGGCGAGAGCGGAGGTTCCGGATTGGAGTGCCGATCCCATTGCGGGGAGCGCTTAATGATGTCCTCCGCTATTACGAGCCGATAGACGTTGCTTCCATCCGACATGCTATAGCTAATGTAGGATTGCCCGTTGGTTGCGGATACTCGACTGGGCCACGCAATGACAGCAATCCAAACCGCCATAACGACCAGAGCTCGCATTGTCTCACCCTTCACGTTAGCGCGACCATTTAGGGCACCCTACTCGGCCAAGAGGCCCGTGACATCCAGAGGCAGGCTATACCCGAGCGCACTCGTCGTCACGCCCGAATCGAGCCACTTCGTGCGATGCACGAGAACAGAGGGACAGAAGCAATCCCGTCCAGGAATTGGAAGGATGAAAAGTCGGATTGTCCGAGTCTTCGACGCCCTGAGTGTCCGGCCCCCCTCCCGGAGCGCGCCCGCGGAGCGGCCGCGCCACCGGATCTCTGTCCCCACACCCTCTTCGATCCTGTCCTCCCGTCCCTTCCGGCCTCCGTCTGCGCCTTTGCGGCTTGGCGTGAGCCCTGCCGAATGGCGCGGCGGGCCGGTCAGCTGTCGATGGCGGCGTCGAGGCGGGCGGTCAGGTCGGCGGCGGGGACGCGCTCCTGCTTCATCGTATCGCGGTCGCGGAGTGTGACGGTGCCGTCCTCGAGCGTCTGGAAGTCGACCGTGATGCCGAACGGCGTCCCGGCCTCGTCCTGGCGGCGGTAGCGGCGGCCGATGGCGCCGGTCTGGTCATAGAAGGTGTTCCAGCGGCGCTTGAGGACATCGTGGATTTCGCGGGCCTTCGCCACCAGCTCCGGCTTGTTCTTGAGCAACGGGAACACCGCAGCCTTGATCGGGGCGACGCGGGGCGAGAACTTCATGACCGTGCGCAGCTCGTAGCCCTGCGGCGCGGGCTTGCCCGGCTCGGCCGGGAGCACCCCGCCGGGCGTGTCGCCCGCAGGCACCCATTCCTCGCGATAGGCCTCGCACAGGATCGCCAGCGTGATGCGGTCGACGCCGGCCGACGGCTCGACGACGTGCGGGATGAACCGCTCGTTCTTCTCCTGGTCGAAATACTCCATCGACTTGCCGCTGAACTCCTGGTGGCGGCTGAGGTCGAAGTTGCCGCGGGCCGCGATGCCCTCGAGCTCCTGCGTGCCGAACGGGAACTCGTACATCACGTCGACGCACGCGCTCGCGTAGTGGGCCAGCTCGGCTTTCGGATAGACGTAGCGGTGCAGGCGCCCCTCGGGCAGGCCGACGGTCTGGTACCACTTCAACCGCTCCGCCACCCAGTACTCGTGCCACTCCGCGTCGGTCCCCTGCTTGATGAAGAACTCCAGCTCCATCTGCTCGAACTCGCGCGACCGGAAGGTGAAATTGCGCGGGTTGATCTCGTTGCGGAACGCCTTGCCGATCTGCGCGATGCCGAACGGAACCTTCACGCGTGCCGTGTCGACCACGTTGTTGAAGTTGAGGAAGATCCCCTGCGCCGTCTCGGGCCGGAGATAGGCCGTCGCGGACTCGTCCTTGACCGGCCCGACGAACGTCTCGAACATCAGGTTGAACGCGCGCGGCGGGGTCAGGTCCTTCGATCCGCACGCGGTGCACTTGGCGCCCTCGGGCAGCACGAGGGTCTTGCCGTCCTCCGCCGTGCCGAGCTTCATCCCCTGCTCCTCGCAGAGCTGGTCGGCGCGGAAGCGTTTCCGGCACTGGCGGCAGTCGACCATCGGGTCCGCGAAGCCGCCGACGTGGCCGGAGGCCTCCCAGGCGCGCGGATGGAGGATGATCGCCGAGTCGAGGCCGACAACGTCGTCGCGCCGCTGCACGACGGCCTTCCACCACGCCTCGCGGACGTTCCGCTTCAGTTCGCAACCGAGCGGACCGTAGTCCCAGAAGCCGTTGAACCCGCCGTAGATCTCGGAGCCGGGGTAAATGAAGCCGCGCCGCTTGCACAGCGACGTCAGCGTTTCCATCGACACATTGGCTTGTTCATTCATGGTGTTCTCGCTTCCCCGTAAAACCCCGCATCGTGCGGGACGCGCCCCGCGAGGTCAAGCGTTCCGGGCGTTGCGGAAGCAGCTGGCGCGAGGCAGCTCCGTCGCTTTGTTCACCCGCGCTGCGCTATCGTTAGACTGCCGGCCTCACCGCGGCCGGCTACAACTCATGCGCCGGAGCGGGTTGTAGCCGGGGGCGTCGACCCCGGCCGCCGCCGCTCAGCCGCCCATGCGGGGCATGGCCAGGACGGCGCCGCAGCTGGCGTTGGTGGCGAACGCGGTGTAGCGGGCGAGCCAGCCCTTCGTGAAGCGCGGGGGCGGCGGGGTCCAGCCCTGGCGACGCTCCGCGAACTGGGCCTCGGTCAGGCGGGCGTTGAGCGTGCGGGCGGGCAGGTCGATCTCGACGATGTCGCCGTCGCGCAGGAAGGCAATCGGGCCGCCCTCGGCGGCCTCGGGCGAGATGTGACCGATGCAGGCGCCGCGCGTGCCGCCGCTGAAGCGGCCGTCGGTGATCAGCGCCACCTTGTCGCCGAGCCCCTGCCCCATGATGTAGCTGGTGGGCGCGAGCATCTCCTGCATGCCAGGGCCGCCCTTCGGACCCTCGTACCGGATCACGACGACGTCGCCCGCCTTCACGCGGCCGGCGAGGATGCCCTCGCAGGCGGCCTCCTGGGATTCGAAGATGACGGCGGGGCCAATGTGCTTCTGCATCTTGGGATCGACGCCGGCCGCCTTGATCACCGCGCCCTCGGGCGCCAGGTTGCCGCGAAGGACGAACAGTCCGCCCTGCGGACTGTACGCGTTCGCGAGCGGCCGGATGCACGCGGGATCGGTCGATGCCGCGGAGGACACCGTGCGGCCGAGGGTCTTGCCCGTGACCGTCTTCGCGCGCGAATGGAGAAGACCGTCGATCTTCGAAATCTCGTTAAGGATCGCGGAGATGCCGCCGGCGCGATCGACGTCCTCCATATGGTAGGCGGACGACGGCGACACCTTGCAGATGTTCGGCGTGCGGCGCGAAAGGCCGTCGATGCGGTCGAGGTCGTAGTCGATCCCCGCCTCGCGCGCGATCGCCAGCGTGTGTAGCACCGTGTTGGTGCTGCCGCCCATGGCCATGTCGAGGATGAAGGCGTTGTCGAGCGAATCCCGCGTGACGATGTCGCGCGGCAGCGGTCCGCCCTCGACGGCCATCTTCACGACCAGCCGCGCGGCCTTCTTCCAGAGCTTCTTCCGCTCCGGCGACATGGCGAGCTGCGTACCGTTGCCCGGCAGCGCGAGCCCGATCGCCTCGAGCAGGCAGTTCATCGAGTTGGCCGTGAACATGCCGGAGCAGGAGCCCGGGCCGGGACAGGCGGCGCACTCGAGGGAATTCAACGTGCTTTCGTCGACCTTGCCGGCCTTGTAGCCGCCGACGGCCTCGAAGACGCTGATCAGGTCCGCCGTCTTCCCCTCCGCCGTCCGCCCGGCCGCCATGGGGCCGCCGCTGGCGAAGACGGTCGGAATGTTGGCGCGCAGGGCGCCCATGATCATGCCCGGCGTGATCTTGTCGCAGTTCGGAATGCAGATCATCGCATCGAAACAATGCGCGTTGGCCATGGTTTCGACGCAATCGGCGATCAGCTCGCGGCTCGGGAGCGAGTACTTCATGCCGGCATGGCCCATGGCGAGGCCGTCGCAGATGCCGATGGTGTTGAACTCGAACGGCGTGCCGCCGGCGCGGACGATCTCCTTCTTGACCAGTTCCGCCACCTTCTTGAGGTGCACGTGGCCGGGAATGACGTCCGTATAGGAGTTGCAGACCGCGATGAACGGCTTCTTGATGGCCTCGTCGGTCAGCCCCGTCGCCCGCAGCAGGCTCCGGTGCGGTGCGCGTTCGAACCCGGACTTGATCGTATCGCTTCTCATGCTGCAGCTCCTGTCATTTGACTTCCCGGAAGGGCTGGGGTGGATGACGGGACTCGAACCCGCGACGTCCAGAACCACAATCTGGCGCTCTACCAACTGAGCTACACCCACCAGAAGAGAACGTTCAGTATGCCCCGGGACACCCCCGAAATCAAGCAGATCCGGGGGCCGGGTCAGGGTTTCAAGAACATGCCGATCCGGCGCTTTCCGGTGCCGTATTCGGCGGCGGGGTGCGGAGCGGCGGCGGGCGCGGCCTGGCGCTTCGACGACGAGACGACAACTACATCGCCCGGCCGGGCCGCGGTCCATGCGGAATCGAAACTGTCGGCATGCACGGCGTGACGGCCGGCGTGGAATTCGAACGTGGCGTCGTCGCCCCCGACGACGAACAGCGTGGCGCCCGGGGCGAGCCGTCCGCGGATCTCGTCGGCCGCCGCATGCATGACGAAATCACCGGTCGCCAGCGGCCCGAGCGGACCGGATCCGGCCAGACCGAGCACGAGGATTCCCGCGGCGACCGTCGTCGTGACCCTTCCGGGCCCGCGCTGGCGCAGGACCAGGCCCGCGAGCCCGGCCACGGCGACGGCGAGTCCGTAAGGAACAACGCTCGCGGACATCCGGGCGGCTGGGATCCATGGAGCCACGGTCACCGCCCCTCCGGCCAGGGCCAGAAGGACTGCGACCGCGGTGGCGTAGTGCCGGGCGACCATAGCCGTCCACCGCCGCGCCGAGCGCGCGGACCGCGCGACGAGAAGACCGGCGGCGAGCGAGGTGGGCGGGAGCAGGAGCGTGCAGTAATGGATCTGCTTGTTCTTCAGGAACGAGAGCGCCAGCAGCGTGGTCACCATCCAGACCGCAAGAAACGCCACGCCGGGCCGCCGGCGCGCATGCCGGACGACGGTCGGAATGGCGAGCCACAGCAGCAACCCCCACGGGGCGAGGGCAACGGGCATCATATAGAGGTAGTACACCGGCGGCCCGGGGTGCGTCGGCTGCACGAAGAGCGCCTGCATCTCTTTGCCCACCGCGGCCCCCGCGGCGTCGTGCAAGGGCGACGAGCCCAGCACGGCCAGGTACCAGGGCAGGGCCAGGGCGGCGAGGACGACGGGCACAAGGATGGCGGTGCGCCACGCCCGTCCGCGGAATCCGGGAAGCGCGGCTGCACCCGCGGCCGCCAGGAGCGGCAGCGCGGCACCGCCGAGGCCCTTGGCCAGAAACCCCAGGCCCGCCGCCGCGCCGGAAACCGTCCATGCGCCGGCCGGCCGCGCCGCGCGCCGGAGCGCGTGGAACGCCGCAAACGCCGACAGGCTCACGAAGAAGGACTGGGGCATGTCGGCCTCGGAGCGAAAGCCGAAACGAAGGAACAGAAATGACGTCCCGGCAAAGACGGCGGCGTACAGGGCCGCCCTGCGCCCGACCAGGAACCGGCCGCCGGCATAGATCAGGACCAGCAGCGCCAGCGAAAAAAAGGTCGAGGCCGACCGCGCCGCCAGCGCCGAGTCCGTGCAGCCGGCGATCCGGTATGCCGTCGCGGTCAGCCAGTACATGAGCGGCGGCTTCTGAAACCGGGGCTGCCCGCGGTAGTGCGGAAGCACCCAACTGCCGCCCTCCGCCATGTCGCGCGCCGTGAGCGCGACGCGCAGTTCCTGCTCCCGCGTGAGCGGGAACCGGAGTGCCGACAGCACCGAAACCGCAGCGCAGGCCGCGACGAGGGCGGCGAGCAGCAGCCAGGCTCGAGGACACGAAGATGAACGGCCGGGACGCACGATCCGCCCAGTATGCCACGACGGGCGCCCATGGGAACAGCCCGCAGGCGGTCGCCAAGAATCGTTCAGGAAGGGAAAGGCACTTGGGCGGGCAACGCTCGCAAGCCTCGATTACACATGGATACGGCCGCGA
>CAYXFW010000135.1:0-7221 GCA_964464305.1 uncultured Verrucomicrobiota bacterium | reverse complement strand
GCTCGTCGCCACCGCGTACGCCGAGAACACGGGCATGGTGTGGAAGGATGCGGAACGCACCAGCGTGGGCACGAAGTGGGGCGGCCCGCCGAGTCTCGTCGAGCCCGTGCCGGCCACGGTCGAGTTTTCGCCCGCCGCGGGGGCGGTGGTCTTGTACCCGCTGGACGACCGCGGCCGGCGCACCGGCGTCACCGTTCCGGCGGCGGGCGACGGCCGAATCTCCATCGGTCCGCCGCACAAGACGCTGTGGTACGAGGTCGAGTTCGGGGGCGGAACGTGAGCCGGACCGGGGGGGCGGGGAGGATCGGGGCCGTCGTCCTGGCGACGGTCCTTGCGGCCGTCGCGGCGGCCGCGCCGGACTCTGCGCCGGACTTCGCATCCGCCCATCTTGCGCTCGGCCTTTCCCGCAGCGCTCCGGCCTTCACGCGGTTCTGCGTCGACTCGCTGGGGCGGGGGAAGCTGGTGGAGAATCCGGTGCGCCACGATCCGCCGGGCGACGGCACTCTGGCCTTCTCCGCGTCCGGTCCCGGCCGGTTCGTCTACACGCAAGGGGGAAGACCCGCGTGGCGTGTCGACTGCACGGCCACCTCGATCCTGCTGCGTTCGGAGTTCGCGGGCGGTGTGCCGCCGCCGTTCACGCTGACGTTCGACCAGAAGGCCAACCACGCAACGCTGCTCGGGCGGATGGAGTCCGGCGCGCGGCGCATGGCGATGCCCTGCGTGCTTCACCTGCCCGACCTGGGCACGCTGCGCGTCACGTGCGACACGCCCGGCGCCGAACTTGGCTACGACGCCGTGCGCCGCATCGTGAATCCGCCTCATATCCGCATCGAGTTCCCCGCAGCTACGGCGGAGAGGCCGCGCGTCGCCTATCGCCTCGATGTCGCGGTGATCCATCCGGACCTGCCCGGGATCGCGTCCAATCCGCTCTACGACGGATTCCGACGGGACTGGCTCAACATCTTTCAGGTCAATCCGCGCCTGCGGATGCTCGCCAACAACGCCTCCAGCGACCCCTGTGCTTTCACGCTCTTCAAGTATGCCCTCGTGGCCCGGGAGACGCCGCCGCTGGCCCACGGACTGACGGCCCTCGACCTCGTGCGCATGACGGTCGACCGCTACCTTGCCGGGGAACTCGGCTACGGGCAGGTCGGTTTCGCGATGAAACCCGGCGACGCGATTCTTGTGCCGTGGGAGACGCCATGGACGACGACCGACAGCTACCCTTCGCTCGTCCTTGCTGCGTGCGTTTGCGCCGAGGCCGCGAAGGATTCGGACTGGCCGCGTGCGAACTACGGCAAGCTGCTCGGCTGGGCGCGGGCGATGATGGCGCGCGACACGGACGGCGACGGCCTGATCGAGTACCCATCCACCGGCAACTACGGCGACCGGCCGAAGCGCGAGCGGCGTCCGGCGAATTGGTGGGACACGATCAACTTCGGACACGAGGACGCCTACTCGAACGCACTGATCTACCATGCCGCGCGCCGTTTCGCCGCCCTCGCCCGGTCGCTCGGCAAGGGGGCCGACGCGGCGGACTTCGAGGCTCGTGCGGACAGGCTGCGCGCCGCGTACGCGCCCGGCTTCCTGAATCCGGAAACCGGGCTGGTCGCCGGCTGGCGCAGCGCCGACGGACAGTTGCACGACTACGGATTCACCTTCGTCAACGGCGCGGCCGTGACGTTCGGTCTTCTTGACGGCGGGCAGGCGAACGCCGTGATGGACCGGCTCCTTGCGAAGATGACGGAAGTTGGCTACACGAACTTCGCGATCGGCCTCCCCGGGAACCTGCTGCCCATTCGGAAGGGGGACTATGTGAACCAGAACACCCCGCCCGAGAAGTATGGCGAGCCGCGGCTCGAGGATGGCTCGGACGGGTTCCAGTTCTACGAGAACGGCGGAGCCACGGGGTGCTTCGCCTACTTCCTCATCAAGGCCCTCTACACGCTCGACCGCGTCGCAGACGCCCGGCGGATCTTTCACCCGATGCTCCGGGGTTATGCCGCCGGGAATTTCCAGGGATTCGACGCGAGTGGGATGTCGAGGGACTGGCGCGACTGGAAGGGCGGCGGCCATGGCTACGAGGGTCTGCTGGTGGACAACTACTTCACCCTTCTGACCGTGTTCGATGACGTCCGGGAAAGATCCGCAACCGGGAAGGTATACCCATGAGATCGAGAGCCCTGCGATTCGCCGCCGTCCTTCCGCTCCTGGCCCTGGCGGTTTCATCCGGCGAGACAAGCCGCGCCGCCGCCGGACCGGCGCAGCCCAATGTCGTGATCTTTCTGGTCGACGACATGGGTGTGATGGACACCTCCCTGCCGTTCCTGACCGGCGCGGAGGGACAGCCGAAAAAGTACCCGCTCAACGAGTTCTACCGGACGCCGAACATGGAGCGGATGGCGGCGCGGGGCATCCGGTTCAACAACTTCTGCGCCATGAGCGTTTGTTCGCCGTCGCGCATCTCCATCCTGACCGGGCAGAATGCCGCGCGGCACCGGACGACGAACTGGATCCATCCGGACCAGGACAACCGGGGATCGCAGGGTCCGCCGGATTGGAATTGGAAGGGGCTCAAGAAGGGCGACATCACGCTGCCGGGCCTTCTCCGGGGCGGCGGCTACCGCACGATCCACGTCGGCAAGGCCCACCTCGGACCGCGGCAGTTCGAGGGCGCGGAGCCGTTGAATCTCGGCTTCGATGTCAACGTGGCGGGGTGTTCCATCGGCCAGCCCGGGAGCTACTACGGGGAGAGGAATTACGGCGGAACCGGAAAACGACAGACGCACGCCGTGCCGGGCCTCGAGGCCTACCACGGCACCGGGACGTTCCTGACCGAGGCTCTCACGATCGAGGCCAAGACGCAGATCTCTCGCGCGGTGAAGGATGGAGTTCCCTTCTTCCTCCATTTCGCACACTACGCCGTCCACGCCCCCTTCGATCCGGATCCGCGTTTCGCGGCGCACTACACGAACTCCGGCAAGTCCGCGCAGGCGCAGGCCTTCGCGACCCTGATCGAGGGCATGGACAAGTCGCTCGGCGACATTCTCGACTGTCTCGACGCGCTCGGCGTGGCCGAGAATACGCTGGTGTTCTTCCTCGGGGACAACGGAAGCGATGCGCCTCTCGGTCCCGAGCATGAGGTGGCCTGCGCCGCCCCCTTGCGGGGCAAGAAGGGTACGCAGTACGAGGGCGGCATGAGGGTCCCCTTCATCGCGGCTTGGGCGAAGCCCATGCCCGACCATCCGGTCCAGCGGCGGCTTCCGGTCGCCGCCGGCGTCGTGCAGTCCCGGCAGGCCGCCGTGTACGATCTCTTCCCGACGATTCTCGGCCTGGCCGGCATCGCCGCGCCGGCCGGTCATGCGCTCGACGGCGCGCGCCTGGACACGCTGTTGACCGGAAAGCGGGATGCTGCCCGCTCCGAGGAATTCCTGATGCACTATCCGCACGGGCCGCATCGAAGCAGCTACTTCACGTCCTTCCGGAGGGGGGCGTGGAAGGCGATCTATCACTACGTTCCATCCAAGGACTCCGGGGGCGCGCGCTACGAACTTTTCAACCTTGCCGCGGATCCTTTCGAGCAGACCGACGTTGCCGCATCGGAACCGGCCCGCCTGCGCGAGATGATGCAGGGTCTGATCGCCGGCCTCGAGAAACAGGGCGCGGTCTATCCGGTCGATCCGGACACCGGCGCCGTTCTGAAACCCCGCCCGCCCGGAGATGCGCCATGAGCCCATCGACATGTCGAATCCTGGGGTTGGTCTGCGCCGCCGCCGTGGCCGGACCGGTTGTCCGCGCGCCGGCCGCGCCGGCCAGGCCCAACGTTCTCTTCATTCTCGCCGACGACATGGGATTCTCCGACGCGGGCTGCTACGGCGGCGAGATTGCGACGCCGAACCTCGACCGTCTCGCGAAGGACGGCCTCCGGTTCACGCAATTCTACAACACGGCCCGCTGCTGGCCGTCGCGCGCCGCGCTGCTGACCGGCTTCTATGCCCAGCAGGTCCGGCGCGACGGCATGCCGGGCGTACCCGGCGGCGGACAGGGTATCCGGCCCGCATGGGCGGCGCTGCTGCCGGACTTGCTCAAGCCGCTCGGTTACCGTTCGTACCACTCCGGGAAATGGCATGTCGACGGGCGGCCGCTCGACAACGGATTCGACCGCTCCTTCGAGGTGCTTCACACGGGCGAGAACAACCACTTCCTGGAATCCGGCGCGGTGGAGGCCGGGCCGGCGGTGGACGCCGGCCGGGATGCGCAACCGCCGGGAGGATTCTATCTCGCCACCGCAATCGCCGACCATGCGGTGCGTTGTCTGCGCGAGCACGCCGAGCGCCACCCCGGCGCGCCGTTCCTCGAGTATCTCGCCTTCACGGTGCCGCATTTTCCGCTGCACGCGCCCGCGGAGGACATCGCGCGCTATCGCGGCGCCTACCAGGCCGGATGGGACGCGGTGCGCGAGGCGCGGTTCGGCCGGATGAAGGACATGGGCCTCATCCGCTGCGGGCTGTCCCCGATCCAGCGCGATGTCGGGCCGCCGTACGACTTCCCGGACGCCTTCGAGAAGCTGGGCGCGGGCGAGGTGAACCGTCCGCTGCCGTGGGCGGACCTCACCGCCGAACAGCGCGCATTCCAGGCGACCAAGATGTCCATCCACGCGGCGATGATCGACCGCATGGACCGCGAGATCGGCCGCGTGCTCGACCAGGTCCGCGCGATGGGCGCATGGACGAACACGCTGATCTTCTTTGCCTCCGACAACGGGGCCAGCGCCGAGATCATGGTCCGCGGCGGCGGCCACGACCCGAAGGCGCCTCTTGGGTCGGCCGCCTCCTACCTGTGCCTCGGCCCCGGCTTCTCGGGCGCCGCCAATACCCCGCTTCGCCGCCACAAGACATGGCTCCACGAAGGCGGCATCTCGACCCCGCTGATCGTGCACTGGCCCGCCGGCATTGCCGCGCGCGGCGAATTGCGCCATACGCCCGCGCACCTGGTCGACATCGTGCCGACGGTCCTTGAACTCGCCGGCGGGAAGCCCCCGGCCGAATGGGGCGGGAAGCCCGTCCCCCCGCCGCCCGGCCGGAGTCTTGTGCCGGTCCTCGCCCGCGACGTGCCGGGCTTGCACGGCGAGCTCTGGTGGTGTCATGAAGGCCACCGCGCGCTGCGCGACGGCGACTGGAAGATCGTGGCCCTCAAGGACGGAGCCTGGGAACTCTACAACCTCGCCGACGATCGCGACGAATCCGACAACGTCGCGGACCGGCATTCCGACCGTGTTCGCGAAATGGCCGCGCGCTGGGATGTCCTTGCCGCCGCGTACCGCGAACAGGCCCTCAAGGACGCCCCGCCGCCCAAGGAGAAGAAGCCGCGGGAGAAGAAGCAGGCGGCGAAGTAGCACGCACGGAAGTCTGGCGGTATGGAAGCGAGGACGTCGACGACGGCGGATCGGTCGGGGGTCACTTCGCGTACTGCTGCAGCAGCGTGAGCATCTTGCGGTCGAGCTTGTGGCCGTTCCAGTCCTCGTAGGCGACGTCGGCGCGGTCGCTGTCGAGGATGCCGAAGCTGCCGCGGAAGTTCCAGAGCGCCCATCCGAGGTTGGCGGACTTCCACTGTTCGAGCCAGGCCTTCATCCATGCGAGCGCGACGGGGTGGGGGGTCTTGTTGTAGCAGCCCCATTCGCCGACGAAGACCTGCTCGCCCTTGGCGGCAATGTCGCGCCACGGCTGGAGGTACTCGGCGAGCATCGCGTCCTCGGGCACGCCGGGCGGCGGCAGGATGCGACCGTCGGGCGCGACCCGCCAGGAGGTTTGCCGACGTCCCCAGGTGGCGTCGGTCCCCGCCGCGCGGCGGGGACCGTCGGGCATGCGAATCGCCAGTTCGCGGAACGTGACCCAGTCGCCCGCCGCCGCGCGAATCGCCAGCCGCGGGGTTCCGGCGGTCAGGGGGATCTTGAAGCGGACATCGCCGCGAGCTTCGTAGATTCTGTACTTCGGCTCCTTCGCCGACCGGAGCCAGTCGTTGGTCTCCACCGCGGGATCGATTGCGCGGCGTGCGACGACCGCGCCGCCGGCCTCGGCGACCAGGTCCACCCGGCCGATGATACGGTCGAGACGCAGCGACACCTCCGCGCCGGCCGGCAGCGGGCCCTCGAGGACGAGATCCGCGGCGAGGTCCTTCTTCACCGGACCGTACAGGTAGCCGGCGACACGGACGATCGGCCAGGTCGGTTCGGGCCATGTGTCGGAACCCTTCGCCCAGCTCGCCCGGTAGTGCGAGATCGTGCCCGGATGGTAGCCGCGCGTGGCCTGGACGACGTTGGAATAGGCGAGGAACTCGGGAAGCGGCTCCCGGCCGACGTTGAGGCCGTCGACGACGATCAGGCGGTCGGGGTCGACGGCCTGGATCGCCTCGATGGCGCGGCGGAAGACGCGAAGGTAGTCCTCGCGCGTCGTCCGCGCCGGCTCGTTGAGCAGGTTGAAGCTCAGGCGCGACGACGGCACGCCCTTGTAGCGTCGCGCGAACATCTGCCAGTGCGCGGCGAAGATCTCCAGCGTCGCCGCGTTCGTCCACAGGCACGTCGGCTCCGCCGGCGGGTTGATGCAGAAGCCCGGGGCGCGGTGGAGGTTGATGCAGACATGAAGGCCGTGGCGGCGTCCGAGTTCGACGGCCTCGTCGACTTCCTTCAGCACGTCCTCCTTGAAGGCAAGCGGGTCGTTCGTCGGCGCGTAGCAGCGGTAGTCCATCGGCAGCCGGACGAAGTTGAAGCCGAGCTCGCGGATCCAGCGGAAGTCGTCCTCGACGAACCGTGTGTTCTTCGCCGCCGTGAACTTCTCCAGCAGGTTGAACCCGCGCCACCGCGAGACGTCCACGGGTTCCGTGGCGCCGGCCGACGGCAGAGGCGCGGCGATGCCTGTGGTGGAGAGAAGGAGCAGGAGGGTGGAGAGCTTCGTTTTCATCCGGCCATCAAACCACGTGCCGCCGGCAATGCAAGCCGGGACCGACAGCCGCGACCGCGCGCCCCGATCCGGAAGTAGGGAAACTCCAAACTCCAAGGAAGTGGGAAGTTCCAAGGAAGAAGGAGGAAAGTCGGAGAGCGTTGGGCTGCGAACCGGGGGGCCGTCCCGAAAGGTATCCGCCTTCGCGGACCGGATTCCCGCCCGCAGACCCTCCGTCCTTCCTCCCCTTTTCGCCGTTTTACTTCCCACTTCCTTGGAGTTTTTC
>CAYXFW010000134.1:0-7226 GCA_964464305.1 uncultured Verrucomicrobiota bacterium | reverse complement strand
GGCACGGGCGGGGAGCACCGGTAGGCCAGCGCGGTCCATGCGCGCAGCGTCGCCTCCGCCGTCTTGCGCGGCGGCAGATCGACGATGCCCAGGGTGCCGCGCATCAACCCGCCGATGTACTCGGTCACGGTCCCGGGCGGCGTGCGAACGGGCTGGGGGCCCTTCGGGTTGGCGCGCGCCACGACGCCCTTGCCGTTCGCGACGAGCAGGTGTGCGCCGTCGGGCGTGACGCGGACCGAGGTCGGGTACCAGCCGGTCGGGATGAAGCCGAGGGACCGGCTCCGGCCGCGGCGCGAAACGTCGAACACCGCCACGACGTTCAGGTTCGCGTTGGCGACGTACAGCGTCCGCTCGTCCGGCGACAGGGCGAGGCTGTTCGGCGTGGCTCCCGGGGGCGAATCGGGATGCAGCGCGGCGAGGATCGTCTCGACCGGCCGGCCGGATGCCGTGTCGAGCACGGTCACCGTATTGCGATTGGCATTGGCCACGAAGAGCAGCCGTCCGTCGCGCGAGAGGAGCATCTCGTTGGGATGTTCCTCGGTCGGCCACACCGCCTCGACCCTCCCGCCCTCGAGATCGATCACGGCGACGCAGGACCGCGCCCACAGGCTGACGTAGAGCCGGTTCCGGCGCTCGTCGAGCCGGCAGGCATACGGGAACGGCGCGTCGGGTCCGGCCGGATCGAGCTGCGCCTCGGCCCGCTTGACGACCGACGCCGCGTTGAGGTCCGCCGTCGGCCCGGCCGCCCCGAACACGCGCGTCGACGTGCCGGTGAGGGCCGCGCCGAAGGCAAACTCCAGCACGTTGCTCCGCGCGGCCAGGTCGACTTTCGCGACCCGGTGGCCGAGGACGTTGGCGACATAGATATGCCGCGCGTCGCTGCTGACCGCGAGGCCCGCCGGAACTCCGCGATCCTTCACGGCCCGCAGCGGGATCGCCGTCTCGCGGCCCAGATCGCCGGTCTTCGCGTCGAAGTCGAACGCCCGCACGACCTCCGCCCCCGCGCCGCTGCAGAAAAGGCGTCGCCCGTCGGCCGTGAACTCGAGCCCGTAGAAGGTCTCGGCCACCTTCGCCTGCGCGACCACCGTCGTCGCCCCGATGTCGACGACCAGGATCTGGTGCGGCCCGTAGCCCGCGTGCAGCACGGCGGCGAACCGGCCGTCCGGGTGCACGGCGATGTTGACCGGAAAATCGCCCAGCTCGACCTGCGCCCCGACCGGTCGCAGCGACCACTGGTTCGGCAGCAGCATCGACCCGTCCGCCTGCGCCCCCGGCCAGACGGCGGCAGGTGCGGAGGCGGTGAGAACCAGTCCCAGGAGGAGCGCGGCAGGCATCGTGGGCTTCATGCCTCGCATTAGGACACGCCCTGCCGCCCGGGTCACGCGCGAAATGAAGGGGGCCCGGGACGCGATCGACCGGAGATTTGTTGTTGCATTCGCCGTGCGGCGGCAGAAAATGCTCATTGGATTGATTCTTGGGCCGGAACAACATCGTGGGGCAAGCGGAGGCGGGGCATGAGTCGGAAAGTACTCGGAGTCTGCGTGGCCATGGCGATCGGCGGATGGGCGGATTCGTCGTCCGCGACCGTCATCGGCGATTGGGAGTTCGACGACGCGGCTTCCGGCACCATCGCCACGACCCTTGTCACGGACGCCAACGCCCCCGCGTTGAACGGCGCCGCCACGCTGAATGGCACCGGAACCCGTCCCGTACACAGTTCTGACACGCCGGGAGCGGTCATTACCGCGGGCGTCGGTGGCCCGGTCGTCAATGCCGCGAACGGGACCTCGCTGTACTTCGTCAATCAGGGACTTCCCGGCGACCTCAACAGCCAAAGCGGCGGCCGCGTGGATGTCGCGGACAGCGATCCGCTGCTTCGCCCGGCAAGCCTGACCGTGGAGTTGTTCATCAAGATCGACCAACGCGTCAATTTTCCGACGATCATGGGCAAGAGCCGTGCGGATACGGCCGGCACCACGTGGACCCTCGATCTCAACAACAACGGTACCCTCCGCGCCCGGGTCGACAGCCAGGCGTTGGGCACGGGCGGAACCGGGGTTCCCGGCTTCAATCAGGGCTTCTCGACCTCGGTCAATCTCGAAGACGGCGCATGGCACCACATCGCCATGACCTACGACGGCGCAACCCGCGCCCTCGATCTCTTTGTCGATTACAACGATGTCGGCGGCGGCATCACGACCTTCAACCTGGTGTACGATAACCAGCCCCTGCGCATCGGCCAGGGCGCAGGCGGCCGCGCGTTCGACGGCTGGATGGACGAAGTTCGCATCAGCGATACCGTCCTCGCCACCGACGACTTCCTCCGGGCCGTGCCCGAGCCCTCGACGCTGTCCGCCCTCCTGCTCGCCGCCGGCCTGCTGCGCCTCGGCCGCCGCAGGTTCACCCGCCCCGTCTAGCCCGCCGATCCTACGCCGGGGACCGTCCAAGGTTCGGACGGCGGCCTCGGCCACACTTCCAACCCTTGGAAGAATCCCCATTCCGTCCCATGCAACCCCTTCCCGCCTTTTCACCATCCTCCTCTTCCCCATCCTGTAAATCCTGTGATCCTGTCTCTTCCTCCCCTTCGCGGCTTTGCGCCTTCGCGTGAGCCCAGTCCGTCCGTGACGCTCCCCCTCCCCGCGCTCGCCGGGGGCGTGTTTTTCGGCTAGACTGTGCCGCTTTCAACGAGGGAAGGAACGGGCATGGATCTGCAGAAGCTGTTTGCGGAGCGCATCGGCGGGGCGAAGTTCGGCGAGTCGACCGAGATCTACAAGTTCGAGAAGATCAAACGGGCGAAGGCCGCGGCCAAGGCCGCGCGTCCGGGCGTCGAGTTGCTCGATTTCGGCGTCGGCGAGCCCGACCGCATGGCCCCGGGGCCGATCCGCGAGGCGCTCAAGAAGGCCGTCGACGACCCCGCCAATCGCGGCTATGCGGACAACGGAATCCGCGAGTTCAAGGTCGCCGCCGCGCAGTACATGGCCTCGTTTTTCGGCGTGCGCGACCTCGACCCGGACACCGAGATCAACCACAGCATCGGCTCGAAGCCGGCGCTGGCGCTCCTGCCGCTGTGCTTCGTCAACCCGGGGGACGCGGTGCTCATGACCGTGCCCGGCTACCCCGTGCTCGGCACGCACGCGCGCTATCTCGGCGGCGAGGTCGTCCGGGTCCCGCTGCGCCCGGAGAACGGGTTCTTCCCGGACCTCGACGCGATCGACCCGGCCGCCGCCGCGCGCGCCAAACTGTTCTACGTCAACTACCCGAACAACCCGACCGGCGCCGCGCCGACGGCGGAGTTCTTCGACCGGCTGATCGCCTTCGCGCACCGGCACAACCTCCTCGTCGTGCAGGACGCCGCCTATGCGACGCTGGTTCACGGCGGCCCGCGCCTGTCGATCCTCGGGCGGCCCGGCGGCAAGGACTGCGCCATCGAGCTGCACTCGATGAGCAAGTCCTACAACATGACCGGCTGGCGCCTCGGCTTCGTCGCCGGCGCGAAGCGGACCGTGCAGGCCTTCGCGGAGGTGAAGGACAACATTGACTCCGGGCAGTTCAAGGCGATCCAGATCGCCGCCTGCGCCGGCATCGCCGACATCGCCCTGTCGGAGGCCATCCGCGAGCACTACCGGCGGCGCCTCGAGAAGATGACGCGCGTGCTGCGCGCCGCGGGCTTCGAGGCCCGCATGCCCGGCGGCACGTTCTTCATGTACATGCCCGCCCCCACCGGCGCCGGCGCGACGGACTTCGCAACGGCCGAGGCCGCCTCGCAGTACCTGATCCGCGAGCAGTCCGTTTCGACCGTCCCGTGGGACGACGTCGGTGCGTTCCTCCGTTTCTCGTCAACGTTCGAGGCGAAGGACGAGGCGGACGAGGATCGTGTGCTGGCCGAACTCGGCCGCCGCCTCGCCGCCGCGAACCTGCGGTTTTGACGCATGATCGCCCCCCGACCCGCCTATCCGAAAGCCCTCGAAGCCGCATGGCTCCGGCTGGCGCTGGAGTCGCTCGGGGGCAAGGACGCGGAGGCGCTCTGCCTCCGGCTCGGTCCCGCCGTCGGACGGCTGACCGACCTGTTCACGACCGAGCGTGCGGCCGGCTTCGGCCGCTACGCGGACGATCCGGAACTGCTCGCCGCCTACGGACTCTTCTTCTTCCCGCAGACGTTCGTGCGCACCTCGTTCGTGCTCGCCGAATGCGCCGCCCGCGCGCCGGACGCCCTCGCGGCTCCGGCGGACCGCCCGTTCCGCATCGCCGACATCGGCTCGGGAACCGGCGCGGCGGGCCTCGCCGCGGCCGCGTTTGCAACGGCGCGGGCGGATGGAGCGGGGGTGCGCCTCACCGCCTGCGACCAGTCCGTCGCGAGCCTCGACCTCCTGCGCCGCCTCGCCCCGGCGATCGCGGACGGCCGCCCCGCGCCGGAGATCGTCACCGCGCGCGCGGACGGGCTGACGTGGACGCCGCCGAGGGACTGCGACCTGATCGCCGCCAGCTTCGCCCTCAACGAGTTCTTCGAGGACCGCCCGGATGCCGACGCGGCCGACTGGATCGCCCGCGTCATGGAATCCCTGCGGCCCGGCGGCCTGCTGCTCATCCTGGAACCCGCAACGCAGGCCTGCTCGAATCGGCTGGGCCGGTTGCGCAACGCCATCGCAGCCGCAGGCGCCGTGCGCATCGTTGCGCCCTGTCCGCACGCCCGACCCTGTCCGCTGCTGGGACGCGGCGGCGACCCGTGGTGCCACGAGGTCCGCCGATGGCGCGTCCCGGACGCGACGGATTTCATCAACCGTCGCCTGCACCGCGAAATCCAGTCGCTGAAGTTCAGCTTCCTTGCGCTTCAGCGCGCCGCTCCCACCGTGGAGCCGGTCGACCCGGGTCGCGGAAGACTGATCGCGCCGCTGCGCGAAACCGGCGGACGCATCCTCTCCGCGCTCTGCGGCGGCGACGGCGCGGGGCTCTCCTGCGAGGTCCTCACCCGCCACATGAGTCGCGCGGACGTGAAGGAGATCGTCCGCGACTGGGAGCGCGGCGACCTCGTACGGCTCGACGAGCCGAAGGTCATCGGTGCCGGCCGCATCCTCCGCGGCGCCTCCCTGTCCCGCGAGTCCGGCTTCGCAGCGCGGGAGCCCGCCCCTCCCCCGTCCATTCCACGGTAGCCGCACCCCCGGGCCCTGCGCGGCGGCGCCACAGCCCGGATTGCCGGGCGACCTCCGCGCCCCGCGATGTATCATTACCGAGTGCGATCGCACTCAATAATGATACACCTGCGTACGGATGCAGTGGGGGTGCGAACGCCCGAATCCTCAGCGAAGCTTGGAAAATGGCGCCCCCGGGTTGGCAAGACGTTGTTGCGTTTTCACCTGTTGGGCCTCGGGGCCCTTCGCGTTCTGGAGGGGCGAGCTACCGCGAGCCCGGGGGGATGCGCTTCGGAGCGTTTGCTTTCCGGCCTCGCATAGCTCGGCCCTCCAGCAACCCTGAGCCCGGGACCATGGCTGTGGCTCCCGCCTCATCCCCATCCTGCGTTTCCGCGTGCGCGGACGGGCTGCAGGCGCTAGCATGTCGGCGACATGATCACCTTGCTGGACGGAATCCTTGAAGAGAAGCAGCCGACCCGGGCGGTCGTCGTGTGCGCCGGCATCGGGTACGAGGTTCATATCCCGCTGAGCAGTTTCGACAAACTCCCCGCAGCCGGGGCGCACTGCCGGATTCTCACGCACCATCACGTCTGGGCGGACGGCCAGGCGCTGTATGGATTCGCGACGGAGGCCGAGCGCCGCATGTTCCGCCTGCTGCTCGACGTCAGCGGCATCGGTCCCAAGACCGCGCTGAGCGCCCTGAGCGGCCTGCCGGCGCGCGACCTGACCGTGGCGGTCGTCGGCGGCGATGTGAAGCGGCTTTCGACGATCAGCGGCATCGGCAAGAAGACCGCCGAGCGGATCGTGCTCGAGCTGCGCGACAAGATCACGGACGGCGAAGCGATGGCGGCCATCGCGGGCGCCGGGGAACCCGGCGCGGGGGATTTTAAACGGCGCGACGCGGCGCTTGCGCTTGTTTCGCTCGGCTACAAACAGGCCGAGGCGCAAAAGATGGTCGCCGCAATTTCCGCCGAGGATGCCGCCGCGGTGTCCGTCGAGGATCTCGTCCGCCGCGCCCTCACGGACCGCTGAGCGGACTTCGTTGCGGCCGGATGTGCGGGTTCGCAGGCCCGGAAGTTCCAACGCTTGGAACGCGGGGCCTGGAGTCGTTCCAAGGGTTGGAAGCCGCGAGGTCGGTCAGTCACCGATGACCTTGATCAGGACGCGTTTCGGACGGCGTCCGTCGAACTCGCCGTAGAAGATCTGCTCCCACGGGCCGAAGTCGAGCCGGCCGCCGGTGATCGCAACGGTGACCTCGCGGCCCATGACCTGACGCTTGAGGTGGGCGTCGGCATTGTCCTCGGACCCGTTGTGCGCATACTGGTCGTACGGCTTCTCCGGCGCAAGGCGCTCCAGCCATCGCTCGAAATCCCCGTGGAGCCCGCGCTCGTCGTCGTTGACGAACACGCTCGCCGTGATGTGCATCGCGTTGACGAGGCAGAGCCCCTCCTTCACGCCGCTGGCGCGGACCGCCTCCTCGACCTGGGGCGTGATGTTGACGTAGGCCCGCCGCGTCGGCGTCGTGAAGGTCAGTTCCTTGCGATAAGACTTCATGGTCGCCTCCCAATGCGCCGCCAGTCTACCCGCAACCGTCCGGCGGAGGCCAGCATCCGCTCGTCTCCCCCCGTGGAATCCCGGGCCGCCGGGGGCTATCCGAGAACGGCCAGCGAGACGCCCAGTCCGAGAAACACCAAGGCGATCACAACGAAAATCAGCAGGCTCAATGCCCACGCGAGCACCACTGCGCCGAGCGCGCGGCCGAAGGACGTCCGGAAGACCGGCATCGCGACCAACGCCGACACCACGAATCCGGCGACGAATCCAACGATGGGCGCGACCGGGCCCGAGGCGACCAGCACGAACGAAACCGCGAAGGACGCAAGGCCGCCCAGAATCGTCACCGCCAGCGCGCGGCCGAAGCTCCGGCCTTCGATGCCGGCGATCCTCGCCCCCCAGAGCAGGAAGAACGACTGGACGAACAACACGACCAGTACGACCGCGGCCACGACCGCCAGGGCGCCTCCAGCCAGCGCGAACGGCAGAACGGACGAATGGTGCATCAGTCAACCCTCCGGGACGGGTTCAGGATAGCGCCCGGCC
>CAYXFW010000133.1:4681-7278 GCA_964464305.1 uncultured Verrucomicrobiota bacterium | reverse complement strand
TCTGTTCGACCTCACGCACGGCGGCCGCCGCGTCGTCATAGCGCTGGACGAAGTCCAGAGCCGGGTCCCGATTGGCTTTGAAGTCCGCCGCCGTCAGTGCGGCGTCGAAGCGCGGCACCAGGCGCAGCTCGTGATTGTCGGAATCCCAATCCTGCCAGACCTTGCTGGATACCGCGATGACGACTCCCTGGTGACGAGGCAAGGGGAACGTGCGCATGGCGCCGTAGAAGTTCGGTCGCGAACCCGTGGGCTCACCCACGAAGGTGGCGTTGGTGTACTGCGCGAAGACGTTCGCGAAGTGCTGCGCCGCGGAGCCCACGCCCCGGTTGATGATGACGAAGAGCCGGTCCGGCCGGTCCAGTCGCGCGCGGGCGAGAAGGCCCTTCAGCAACGGCATCTCGTGATGATCTCCGCCGGCGTTGTTCCGCACGTCGATGATGAGCCGATCCACGGGCTGCTTGTCCATCTCCGCGAAGAACCGGGCAAAGAAGGCCGGAAACCCCTCTTCCGGCTTCGGTTCCATGGCTTTGAACCGCAGGTACATGGTTCCGGACGAGGGCTGGTACTCGAACCAGTACGCGTCGCTGCCGCGGCTGAGCCAGAGAGGTGGCGGCGCGCCGTCGCCGTTCATCTGCAGCGTCGAGGGATCGCTGCCGGGGAAGGGCCCGTTGGCGATGTTCGCAAAGCTGTCGAGCAGGGATTGCGGGGCGATGGTCGCCACGGTCTCGCTCCCGTCGGACTCCTGCAGGGTCAGGCGCAGGGCGTCGGCGCGGTCGTCCACACCGCAGTATTTCAGCACTTCCGGCGACGGCAGCATGATGCGCGCCATCTCTGCCCGCTGGACGTCATTGTCGCCGTTGGCCAGGCGGGCCAGGCGCGTGAGGGCTTCTTCGGCGGCGACGTCGCCGATGCGCACGACTTTCCTGCCCACGAGGACGGCGTACCTCCGGTCGGCATGGACGACATGCATCCCGTCCGCAAACGGGTACAGGCCGATCGGGCACATCCGCACCGCCGCGACGAACGCCTCGCTCTCAGGAATCCACAGGCCGGTGTGGTCGTCGCAAAGCAGGGACAGGACCTCCATGATCCCGAACATCATCTCGGTGTCGCTCGAAACGGGGATCCTTTCCTTCAGGCGGGCCACGGCCCCGGCGAACTCCTCCCGGGCACACTGGGCGTACAGATCGGGATGCTGAATCTCCAGCCGGCGGACCAGGTAGTCCACGTCCGCCGACCAGTCCGCCTCGCGGGCAGCAGGAGCGGCGACCTCCGGGTCGGATGCCGAAGCAGCCCGGCCCGGTGTCGCCGCGGGCAGGCCGACGAGGCAGGCGAAGAGGAGGATGTTCAGGGCCTTCATGGATTCCTCCGCAGTGGTTTCTCGCCATCGGTGGCTGGGCGCAGGTTTCGCGTGTGCGGGATTTCGCGGGGCCGGATCGTGATAGAACGAGTCTCGCGCTCCTGATGTTGCGTGCTGGAGGTCAGCAATTCCTTGTGACACTGGAGCTTGTCGGCTGACGTCGACCTCTGCTCACTTCGACCACCACACCCCGATAGCCGCCGTTATAACCGGAGTTCCTATGCATGTATCGGCAACTCCCTTTCAGGCCCAAATAGCTAGACAGGCATGAGATGACAGCTACTATCACAATCAAGGACGCGCACGGCTTGCTTAGTCATCAAAGAAATTGGGATATTGATGAGGCACAACGGCAAGGAGATCGAATGAGGCGACTGGCGCTGCTCCTCTTGACCTGCTCGGTGCTGGCTTCAGCCGGGCGAGCCCAGAACCAAATCGGGGCAACCCCTTATCTGGGTCAGACTCCTCCTGGGAACACTCCTGCCATCTTCGCTCCGGGAGTCATCTCCACAGGCACCATCCACAGCCGTCTGGAAATTTCCCCCGACGGCCGGGAGATGTTCTGGAATACCGTCGACATGGAGACGTTCTCAGCTCAAATCCTGTCGGTGAGCGTCGTCGACGGGAAGTGGTCGAATCCCGAGCCGCCGAACTTCGCCCAGGGCGGGGACAGTCAAGCGGCCATGTTTTCGCCGGACGGGAAGAAGCTGTTCTTCCGGCTCGATACCGGAGACGGCTGGGTCGCGAGGTACGTCGAGCGAACGGCGGCCGGATGGAGCGCCCCGCGCAGCGATGGCGACATGCTGAAAGCGAGCTCTTCCTTCACCACGGCGGGCCGGGCCTACTTCTCCTCCACGATGACGACCAAGGTGTGGAACACGGGCATCTTCGGAGCCCGGTATTCGGAGGAGGGCTATGCGGACATCGCGCCGCTGGACGACAAGATCAATGTACCGCAGGCCATCGACTACACGCCGTATGTTTCGCCCGACGGGTCGTTCCTGCTGTTCGCCTCGAACCGCCCCCACCTCGGCGACCAGGAAGACCTCTACATCCACGTCAGCTTCCAGGAACGCGATGGGTCCTGGTCGGTTCCCCGGCGCGTGAGCGATATCCAGGCGCGGTTCCCCTCGCTTTCGCCGGATGGGAAATACCTGTTCTTCTGCGGGGATGATGGGAACATCTACTGGGCCGACATCGAGCTCGTCGACGCCCTCAAGAAGGGCTGACGCGCTTT
>CAYXFW010000133.1:0-4671 GCA_964464305.1 uncultured Verrucomicrobiota bacterium | reverse complement strand
AATTTCAGCCGCGTGATTCGGTGCCCGTCACGCCACGAGAGTTTTGGGATCGAGGGAGCCGCCGCCGTGCTAGACTCATGGTCGACTTGAGGTTGGGGTCGCAACGTCTAGGACGTATCACGCGAAGAGGCTTACTTGGTGATGGCTCCTCGGGCGGGGCGCTCGGCGTGACGTTGAATAGAGAGGCTAGCATCGCCAGCTTCTATGCAGATATTGGCAACTATCTTTCCGCGTGAAGTAGCTAGTCGATAGGGATCAAATGACGGCTATTATCACATTCGCATGCTGACGCTAACTCCTTATATAACAGAGCAGACGGAATATTAAGGAGGCACAGTCGCAACCTATCGCGGGAGCGCTTGCTTTTGCTTGCCCAGGACCCTTTCCATTTCGTCCAGCAGGCGGTTCATGGTGGCCATGCTCCATTGGAATGGATCGGCGCTTGTCATGTCGGCCCCCGCCTGCTGCAACAGGGCTATCGCATCATCCGACCCACCGGCGGAAAGAAAACCGAGGTATTGAATTCTCGCCGTTTCGTCGCCCTGCAGCACCCGTTCGGCCAACGCCGCCGAAGCGGTGAACGCCGTCGCGTACTGGTAGGCATAGAATCCGGAATACAGCTGCGGGATGGTCGCCCAACCCGACCGGATCTCGTCATCCACGACGCAGACATGCTGGTCATGGCCGTAGTACTTGCGGACGATTGCAAGATAGAGATCGCTCAGGTTGTCGCCGTTCAGCGGTTCGCCATTTTCCACCATCTGGTGGGCACGCAACTCGAATTCCGAAATCAGAGTCGCCCGGAAGATCTTGAGGACGAAGCCATCCAGGCAGTTGGCCAGCATCGTCAGCCGCAGGACGTCGTCCGAGGTCTGCTTCAACAAGTGATCAACCAACAACGCTTCGTTGAAGGTGGCGGCGACTTCGGTCACGAACCTCGGGCAGGCTGCGGTGGCGAACGGTTGCCTGGCGTTGGCCAGTTGGCTCTGCACCGCGTGACCCAGTTCGTGGGCGATCCCGCTCACGTCGTCGTATTCCCCGCTGAAATTGAACAGGATGTAGGGGTGGACGTCGTAAGCCCAGCCGTTGGCGTATCCACCCGGTCGCTTGCCCGCGTTCGGAAGGGCGTCGATCCAGCGGTCGGCGAAGGCTCTTTCGGCCACGGCCACATAGTCGTCCCCCAGCGGATCGAGGGCGGCCAGAACCAGTTTCCTGGCCTCCTCGAAGGAATAGCGGCGAGCGGCTCCGGTCGATAACGGCGCGGACAGATCGTAGGGATGCAGTTCACGCACGCCGAGAATCCGCTGTCTCAGTTTCAGGTAGCGGTGGAACGTAGCCAGGTTTCGATTGACGTTCTCGACCAGGGCGGCATAGACCCGCACCGGGATGTGGTCCTCGTCCAGCGAGGCTTCCAGGCACGAGTCGTACTTCCGCACCTTCATGGTGAACAAATCCCCACTGTACTGGGCGTTCAGCAGCGCACCGAAGGTGTGGCTGTACTCTCCCAGTCGGCCCATGTAGGTCGAGAAAGCCTGGCGGCGCTCATCGCGGTCCGGCGATTGCAGCAGCCGGGAATAGGTGGACGGGTCGAGCGTCTGCTTCACTCCCTCGGCGCCGATCACTTCGGGATAGTGGAAATCGGCGTGCAAAAAAGCGTCACGAATATCCGCGGGTGCGCCCGACATCAGATCCCCAGCTGCGATGATCCGCTCTTCCGCCGCGGTGAGGGTGTGCGCCTGGCGGCGGAGGAGATCGTCCAGGTAGTGCCCGAACGCCCCGAGTCCCTTTTCGCCATCCACAAATTGCCGCACCACCGCCGGGCCGATGGCCAGGATCTCGGGCTCGAAGAAGGCCGTCTTTTCCCCGAACTCCGCGCCCAGCCGATCAACCTCCTGTTTCAGCGCCAGGGCCGCAGGCGCGCGCATGTCTTCGTCCAGGCGCAGGTTGGCGTAGGTGAACAGTCGGGCGAACTCCTTGTTCGATCGATCGAGAAGGGTGAGGCCGCCAAGCAGTTGCTGCGCAGATTTGTCCAGTGTTCCCGAACACGCTTCGAGAGCCGGGAGCCCGGTGGCGAATTCCCGGGCGGCTTCGTTCCAGGCTGCATCGGAGGGATAGAGGTCGGTGAGGTCCCACTTGGCCGAATCGGCCACCTGGCTTCGATCCGTTTCCTGCGCCATCACGGATCCCGGCACTCCCAGCGACCAGCCCAGAAACAGCAATGCCGAAACGACGCGTGCACGCATTTCATTATCTCCCCGTGTCCCGAGTCAGCAATTCGCAGAAGAACTCCTGTCATTTCAACGGTCATTCCGAAGGCCGCCCACGGAGGACCACCGCCGAGGATTTTCAAGGGTAGCCCCAGCGATCTCTTCGCCCGAGACCTTTCCGGCTCGGATGATGACTTTCAAGAACCCTGATCTCGAAGCCGTCTTTTCGGGCTCTGCGAACTACGGTTCCGGCATCATTATGTTACCTTCTGTTCCCGTCCCTGACCGAATTGCGATCGTGACAAAGCAACGCCCGACCTCGTGGGCCGGGCGTTGTGTAAACCTCCCAGAGCGCCGTCATGCTGAGAGACCTACTTGGTGATGGCTCCCCGCGCAGGGCTCGAACCACCATCCCTCAGTTAACAGCCACTGCTCCTCCACCGATCACCCAGCCGCGATTCCACCCGCCTACTTCAGCATCATGATCTTGCTGGTCCGCGTGACTCCGCCCTTGGTCGTCATCCGCAGGAAGTAGGTCCCGCTGGTCACCGCCCTCCCCCGCTCGTCCCGCCCGTCCCAGACGACATCGCAAACCCCGCCCCGGGCGACTCCCGCCAACCTCCGCACGATCCGTCCCACCGTGTCGTGAACGACGACGGACACGACCCCGTCGCCCACTCCGCTCAACTTCAGCGTCGTGCTCGGATTGAACGGATTCGGCACCGCCGTCACCCTCACCGAGTCGATCGCAGGCACGTTCTCCCCCGCCCCCACCGGCACCCATACCGCCCGATACTCCGCCGCGCCGAGATTCCCGTCCCCGTTCCCCTCGGGACACTGCTCCACCAGCGCCGCCCCATCCGACGAACCATACACCCCCAGCGCCACCACCAGCGCCATCGGCCGCGCAGTCGGGTACAGATCCCCCAGATGGATCGCCCCTTCCAGCACCGCGCCGCGCGCCTGCTCGACCCGCCCGGTCGGCGGCGTGACCTGCGCGGCATTGAACCAACCGCACCACGCGTTGCTGCCTTCGCCGGCCAGGAACGCGTCCCAGGTCAGCGCCTGCCCGGCCTTGGCCCAGGGCGCCCCGCGCATCGCGGCCCCGCCCTCGCCCAGCAGCAGGAAGGCGTCGTTCCCCGACTGGCTCGTGACCGCGTCGGTCGCCACGTAGAGCCAGGGCTCCTCCCACGCGTACCACAGGCGCACCCCGCCGCAGTCCTCGAGCACCGCGCCGGTGTCCGGCTGGCCGTCCATCGAGAACGGCGACTCCTCGCTCTGGCCGCCCGCGACCGTCAGGTGCCAGTCGGTGCCACCGTTGTTGTCCCACAGCCCGGCGCCGTCGGTGAAGACGCAGTCCAGGACCAGGGCGCTGCCCGGCACGGCGATGTCGGCGCGCCAGGCCGTGGCGGTGTCGTCCCAGGCCATGGCCGTGTCGTGGACGTTGGTCCAGCCGTCGATCCCCCAGTGCATCAGGACCGCGGTCGCCGTCGCCAGGGGCCGGCCGGCCGGCTCGTACCAGACGTGCGCCGTCTGCCCCGCCTGCGGCGGCGCGGGCAGCGTGCGCACGACCGGGTCTTCGCCCGAGCCGCCGTCGCCCGCGCCCACCCAGACGTGCTGGACCGGCGAGCGCGTGACGTTCCCCAGCGAGTCCTCGGCCTCGATGTAGTAGTCCAGCAGGATCTCCGAGTAACCGGTCAGCTCGACCCAGTACTGGTCGGCGATGCGCGACGGAAGCACCGTGAAATCGATCTCGGCCATGGGCCAGGGCTCGCCCGTCGGCATGACGCGGCGGTTCATCGTCAACGCGCTCCAGGCGCCGACGCCGGCGCCGCCGGCGTAGGTCTCGTTGACGATCGTGGACGGGTCGTTGCGACCGTCCTGGTCCTCGCGGACCATCAGCTCGACGCGTGAGAGACCCGAGGCGTCGTGGGCGAAGGTCCAGACGTGGAAGTCGCGGGGCATGGTCGTGCCCTGGCCGCCGGGATAGCCCCAGAGCGAGCCGCCGCCCTGTCCGCCGGGGTTCCAGGGCAGGCGCTGCGGCAACCACACCGTCGGCGGCGAGGCGTCGCCCAGGCTCGCGATCACCGGGTCGGCCAGCGCGACGGCGCGGTTGCAGGCCAGCGTGGCCTTGATCTCCATGTCCAGGGACGCGCCGTAGTACATGTAGCCGCTCTCGTAGCCGGCCAGCAGGAAGTGCCAGGCCCGCTCGGCGGCGTTGGCGCCGGAGTTCGGGGAGACGACCTTCGCGGGGTCGACTGCGAAGTGCGCGGCCGCGGTCTCGACGCGGTTCTGGGCGGCGATCAGCACCGCCCAGTTGCGCTCGTCCTCGGCCCAGCCGCCGGGGATGTCGAACTGGCCGGCCGCGTCCACGAGCGGCCAGTTCCAGTTGATGAACTGCGGGCTGCCGAAGTCGCCGTCGGCGTTGACCCAGCCGCCGTCCTCGACGTGGACGATGTCGCCG
>CAYXFW010000132.1:5965-7344 GCA_964464305.1 uncultured Verrucomicrobiota bacterium | reverse complement strand
GATCGAAATCGTCTGCCAGGATGACGAAACCCGGGGAATCGTTCAAACGATCCGGGAGAGCGCCCATACTGGACGTCCCGGCGACGGCAAGATCTTCGTCACCGACGTAGCTCAGGCCGTCGATATTCGGACAGATGCGGAAGGCGGGGCGGTTCTGTAGAGTTCACAACCCACGGATTGGCGCGGATATGAATCCCAACGAGCGGCACCGGCATGTGATGGCTGAGTTCCGGCATTCGCACGAGTTCGGAGGGCAGAACCGCGAAGGCGAGCGACGCACGGCATGGGTGACATGGCTCACCCTCGTGACGATGGCGGTCGAGATCGCGGCGGGGTGGATGACCGGATCCATGGCCCTGTTGGCGGACGGCTGGCACATGGGCACGCATGCGACGGCGCTGGGAATTGCGTGGGCCGCCTTCGTTTTCGCGCGCAAACACGCCCTCGATCCGCGTTTCACATTCGGCACGGGGAAAGTCGGCATCCTGGCGGCCTTCGGAAGCGCCATGCTGCTGGGCGGAGTCGCCCTCCTGATGTTCTGGGAATCGGGGATGCGCCTGATTCGGCCCACGGTCATCCGGTTCGACGAAGCGCTTCTCGTGGCCGCGGCCGGCCTGGTCGTGAACGTGGTCAGCGCCATGGTTCTTGGGCGTCGCGGAGGCCACGAGCATTCGCACCCGCACCCGCACCACGACGAAAGGCACGGCAACCCCGGGCACGATTTCAACCTGCGGGCCGCCTACGCTCATGTCTTGGCGGACGCCTTGACCTCCGTGCTTGCCATCGCGGCCTTGCTGGCGGCGCGTCAATGGGGATGGATGTGGGCGGATCCGCTGATGGGCATCGTCGGAGGAGCGATTGTCCTGCGCTGGGCGTGGACACTCGTGCGCGAGACAGGCTATGTCCTCATCGACGGCGATGTCGATCCGGCCGAACGGGACGCGATTCGGAAGGTCGTCGAGAACGACGGCGAGACCCGGGTCGCGGACCTGCATATCTGGCGGGTGGGCGCCCGGGAAAAGGCCGCCATCCTGAGTCTCGTGACGGGTTGTCCGCAACCGCCCGCGCACTACCGCGAACTCCTGCGTCCGTTTCAGGAACTGAAACACATCAGCATCGAAGTGAATGTCTGTGCCGGAAAAGCGCCCGACACCTGTCGTTGAAACGCCTGGGGTTCGATCGCAATGCCGTCGTCGGGAAATCCCAAAGCTCCACTCCGGGTGGGCGGACATGCCCCTCCGCCCTCCGACTTCCCTCCGCCCCTCGGACCTCGACCCTCGCCTACCGCCGGATCCGGCGCCGCAGAAGGCCGCCGAGTGCGGCGAGGCCCAGAAGCCCCAGCGTATGCGGTTCGGGCACCACGGTCACCGTGATATCGG
>CAYXFW010000132.1:0-5955 GCA_964464305.1 uncultured Verrucomicrobiota bacterium | reverse complement strand
GCTGACGTCGAACGTCCCCAGGTCCGGTTTCCCGCTGAAGGTCCCGTTGAAGCCCGGGTCGAAGCCCACGAAACCGCTGACGATCGTGAACGCATCGCCCAACGTCGGGGTGTACAGCAGGCTCAACGACAGATCGGGGCTCCCGCTCAAGCTCAACGTACCGCCGTTCATCACCAGCTTGTCGGACTCGTAGCCCAGCGTCGTATCGTCAAGTTCCAATGCCAGCGTCGCGCCGGCGCCGAGTGTCACGTTGCCATAGCTTGTCAGGGTACCCGCGCTGTTGCCGGGAGCGACCGTGCCGGTGCTGGTGATGCTGCCAACGCTGCCCGTGCCGCCAAGCGTTCCGGCGCCCTGGACCGTGATCAGCCCGCCGCCCCGCTGGTCGCCGTTGATTCGCAGCGTCCCGGCCTCGACCGTCGTCGGCCCCGTGTAGGTGTTGTTCGCCGTCAGCGTGAGCAGCCCCGCGCCCTTCTTGACGAGCGCCAGGTTGTTGGAATAGCCGAGATTCGCCACGGCAACATCGATGGGGACCGCCACACCTCCGCCGAGCCCGCCCCGGTACACGTTGGTCACACCGCCCGCGATGTTGAGCGTCAACGTGGTGTCCGTCGCCACACCGCCGGCCACGCGGTTCAGGGCGCCGGTGCCCTGCGTGTAGAGCCCCGCAAACTCCTGGTCCGCGCCGGCGAGGATCAGGATGCCGCTGGCGCCCACGGCGCCGACGTTGATGCCGTCGGTCATCCGACCGCCGAGGTACATCGTCGTGCCCGTCGGAAGACGGTTCGCCCCGTTGGTCAGCGTCAGGTAGGCGTCGAACGCGCCAAAGGCGTCAATGGGATCCGGCTCCTTGCTGTTCGACAGGTGAGTGTACCCGCCGTAGCTGCCCGTGCCGCCGAAGAGGAGCTGGCTGAGGCGGGAGTACCGCCCGGTGGCGGCCGACCCGGTTCCGGAGATGTCATGAATGAAATGCATGTTCCAACTTCCGCCTGCCTGCGCAAGCGTTCCATTGAACGAATTATCCCTCCGGATGCCGCCCGAGTTCCCCGGAACGCCCGCGGGGTCAAACCACACGCTCCAACTGATCACCCCGTTGGTCTCGAGAGTCGTCGTGCCCCGGTACATCACGTTGCTCGATGCGTAGAACTTCATGGACCCGTTGGGGCTCATTCCTTGGATGACCACCGGTTCGAAGACCTCGGTGTTGTAAAGGTCGCGAAACTGGATCCGCCCGGTCTGCCGGACGTAGGTGGCACCGTCGACCGACCCGAGGGTGTTGGTCGCCCCGATGCCGCTGTAGTCGACCATGGCGGCGTTCGAGATCACGATGTTCCCGGAGTAATTGGGGTTCATCCCGAACCATTGGGCACTCGAGCGCACCACCACCATCTCGCCGGTGCCGCTGACGTTGTAGAACAGCGTCGGCGCGCCGCCGTCGATGTAGAGGCGGTCGGCGTCGATTCTCACGGGCCCGTAGAACTGCACCTGCCCCGAGTACGTCGTCGAATTGCTGTTGACGATCCGGGCGTCGGTCCCGCCGAAGGTCAAAACCCGGCTGGCCGGACTGACGAACCTGAGCTGGCTGCCCGGTGTCGAATCATTGAAGTACAGACGGTTGATGATCGCATCGACATCGTTGGTCACCTGGAAATTCGCCGTGTAGTCGCCGGCAAACACCGCGAGCGCGTCGGTCGCGTTGGGATACGCGCCGAGGCTCCAGTTCGACACGACGCTCCACGCGCCCGTCGCGGCGCCGGTGACGGTCCACGCATTCGTCGTCTGCGCCTGCACGCTCACCGCAACGAGCATCGCCGCCGCAACCACTCCGCTTCGCAATGTCGTCCGATTCATGTCTTGTCTCCCTCACCAACAAATAGCTTCGATGAGAAGCTGCGGCATACGGGCGGAGGGGGGCAAGAACGGAATCTGCCTTTCTTTCTCCCGTCTCTTTCCCCCTTTCTCCCTGCGCGGGGGGGGGCGAGGTCCGAAGTCCGAGGGCCGGAGTCGGGCGGGGGACAGAGGTCGTTTCGCGTTTCCAGTCCGTCTTTCAGGCTTCAGGTTTCATCCCTCATCCTTCTGTCTTACCTCCGTCCGTCCGTCCTCGCCCCTCGTCCCTCGCCCGGATTGACGGGGCCGGGGGGCGCGAATAGTGTACGCGGCATGAATCGAGCGACTGTCGTCGTCCTGTCCGCCGCCACATGGATCGCCGCCGCCGGGTGTTTCCGGCAGGAGGTCCGCACGTTCGAAATCCGCGTGCCGCAGATGCGGACGCCGGCCGCTGCGGAATTGGTGACGCGGACGCTGCGGGTTTTCGACACGAACGTCGTCTCGAGCGTCGCGCCGGACATCGCCCGGCAGGTCGTGACCGTGACGTACCACAGCGAGCGGGCCGCGCGGCGCAATTTCGAGCGGGCGCTCGTCGTGGCCGGATTCGATGCCAACGACCTCCGGGCAGATCCCGCGCGCAAGGCGCAGCTTCCGGCCGAAATGCAGTAGGAGATCCCCGACCATGCCTGTGACTTTCGTTTCTGCGACTCCGTGGAAGGTGAAGACCGATGCCCTGCTGGTGCCGGTTGCGAAGATCGGGGGCTCTGTGCGGTCCGTCGACGCCCCGGCCGATCGCGCGGCCATGCAGCTCGTCGCCGACACGATCCGGCAACGCGGGCTGAAGGATCCACAGGACGCCCCCGTCTGCGTCCCGACTTGGGGCCGCCTTGCGGCGCGGCATCTGATCCTGGTCCCGGTCGCCTTGTCGCCCGGACTCTCCGCATGGCGGTTCGAGCGCGCCGTCGCGACCGCTGCGCGGATGTGCCGGGGCCTGCGGCTGGGCTCGTTGACGGTGGGGATTCCGGCCGCGGGCGGGATCGAGCCCGCGGAGGCGGCGCGCCGCATCGCGCGCGGCGCCGGTACGGGCGCCGACCGGTTCGAGGTCTTCAAGAAGCCGGCTCCCGCGTCGGCCCCGCCCGCCCTGACGATTGCCGGCGCACGCCGCACCGCGGCCATCCGACGCGCCGCGCAGACAGGAATCCTCGAGGCCGGGATTCTCAACGAGGTCTCGCAACTGGCCAACCTGCCCGGACGCGAAGCCACCCCGGACGCGATCGCCCAGGCGTGCCGGCGGCTGGCCCGGAAACACGGTTTTTCCTGCCGCGTGCACGACCGGCAGGCGCTGGAGCGGCTCGGATGCCGGGCGTTGCTGGCGGTCGGACAGGGCAGCCGCAACGAGCCCCGCGCGATGGTCCTCGAGTACCGCGGGGGCGGCCGGGCGAAGCCGGTGGCGCTGGTCGGCAAGACCATCACCTTCGATTCCGGCGGCATCTCGCTCAAGCCCGGAAAGGGCATGGAGTGGATGCGCTACGACAAGAGCGGCGGCATGGCGGTCCTCGCCGCCCTCTCCATCGCGGCGGCGCGGCGCCTTCCGATCAACGTCACGGCCGTCCTGGTGGCGGCGGAAAACATGCCCGGGGGCGCGGCGACGCGGCCGGGGGACATCGTCCGCGCGCGCAGCGGGACGACCATCGAGATTCTCAACACCGATGCCGAGGGGCGGCTGGTGCTGGCCGACGCGTTGTCGCTGGCGGCCGACCTGAAGCCCGCCGCGATCGTCGACCTCGCCACGCTGACCGGCGCGGTGGTCGTGGCGCTCGGACACCATGTCTCCGCGGTGCTCGGCACCGACGACCGCCTCGTCGAACGCCTCCGCGAGGCCGGCGAGTCCGCCGGCGACCGCCTCTGGCCCCTGCCCCTCTGGTCCGAGTACGACGCACAGTTGCGCAGCGAGTTCGCGGACGTGCGCAATATCGGGGACGGCAACGCCGGGACGATCATCGGCGCGGCGTTCCTGAAGCGCTTCGCCCCCGCCGGCGTGCCCTGGGCGCACATCGACATCGCCGGAACCGCGTGGGAGGAGAAACCGGCCTCCCATCGCGGCGCGGGCGCGACCCTGGCCGGCGCCCGGATGCTCGTGGAATGGCTCGACCGCGGCGCACCGGCCTCGTGAGACCGCATCCGCAACCCCGGTCCATCCGCCCAAGGCCGGATCAATCGTAGGAGACGACGGACATGACACCCCAGGCCCACACGACCATCGACCTGCCCGGCATTCCGAAGCTCAAGAGCGGCAAAGTCCGCGAGGTGTACGATCTCGGCGACCTGTGCCTGTTCATCGCCTCCGACCGCATCTCCGCCTTCGACTGCATCCTGCCCAACGGCATCCCGAACAAGGGCCAGGTGCTGAACCTGATGAGCGCCTTCTGGTTCGACCGGCTCGGCGCGATCGTACCGAACCACCGCGTGTCGACGCGCGTCGAAGACCTGCCGCCCGCGATGCAGGCGCACCGCGACTTGCTGCGGGGGCGGACGATGCTCGTCCGCAAGGCCCGCATCCTGCCGGTGGAGTGCATCGTCCGCGGCTATCTGATCGGGTCTGGCTGGAAGGACTACCAGGCCTCCGGCACGATCGGCGGCATGCCGCTGCGCGCGGGCTACCGGCTGGCGGACCGCCTCGACGAGCCGGTCTTCACGCCGTCGACCAAGGCCGAGGTCGGCCACGACGAGAACATCGCCTTCGACACCGCCGCCGCGCTGCTCGGCGCCGACCTCGCCCGGCAGGTCCGCGACGCAAGCCTCGCGCTCTACCGCGAAGCCGCCGCCTACGCGCTGGCGCGCGGGATCATCATCGCCGACACCAAGTTCGAGTTCGGAACGATCGACGGGAAGCTGCACCTCGTCGACGAGGCCCTCACGCCCGACAGCTCGCGCTTCTGGCCGGCCTCGGAGTACCAGCCGGGCCGCAATCCGCCGTCGTACGACAAGCAATTCGTGCGCGACTACCTCGAGTCCCTCGACTGGGATAAGAAGCCCCCGGCCCCGCCGCTGCCGGCGGAGATCGTGGCGAAGACCCGCTCGAAGTACCTCGAGGCGTTCGAGCGGCTGACCGGACGTCCGCTCGAGACCGCGCTCGCGGGCTGACGGCGGTCCCGGGAGCCCCGTGCAGGCGCTCGTCGAACAGTTTCTCGAGTTCCTCTCGCTCGAGCGCGGGCTCAGTCCCAATACGCTCGCCGCCTACCGGACGGACCTCCGTGAATTCGTGGGCTTCCTCCATACGAGAAAGGTGGGATCCCTCGGCGAGGTCACCCGGCGCCACATCGTCGACTTCTTGATGGAATGCCGCGAAGCCGGCCTCCGGACCACGACGCTGGCCCGGCGGCTGGCGGCGATCAAGGTCTTCCTGCGCTACCTGCAGCAGGAGGGGCTGCTGCTCAAGGATGTCGCGGAGACGATGGACTCCCCGCGCCTCTGGAACCTCCTGCCCGACACGCTGACGTCGAAGGAAGTCGAGCGCCTGCTCGCCGCGCCCGACCCGGAGAAGCCGCTGGGACTGCGCGACCGGGCCATCCTCGAGGTTCTGTACGGCAGCGGGCTCCGCGTTTCCGAGTTGGCGGCGCTCACGCTCGACCAGATCCACCTCGACGAGCGCTACCTCCGCTGCGTCGGAAAGGGGCGCAAGGAGCGGATCGTGCCGTTCGGCGACTCGGCCCGGCACTGGCTCGAACGCTACCTCGCCGACGAGCGCCCCCGTCTCGCGCGGCGCGCGCCGTCGTCCGTCCTCTTCCTCTCCGTCCGCGGCCGCGCGCTCGACCGCCGCTCGCTCTGGCGCTCGGTCCGCGCCTACGCCCGGAAGGCGGGCCTCGAGAAGGACGTCCATCCCCACACCCTCCGCCACACGTTCGCCACGCACCTGCTGGCCAACAACGCCCCGCTGCGGGTGATCCAGGAGATGCTCGGACACGCCGACATCGCCACGACCCAGGTCTACACCCACGTCGATTCATCGCGGCTGAAATCCATTCACGCGAAGTACCACCCGCGCGCATAAGCGGACGGGCCACCTGACAAACACTTAATCCGAAGAAGGTTGAATCCTGCGCGTTTGGGCCTACACTTCGCGCCTCTCAT
>CAYXFW010000131.1:0-7352 GCA_964464305.1 uncultured Verrucomicrobiota bacterium | reverse complement strand
CGCCCCGCTCTGCTGGGTCCGCGCGGCGACACGCTCCCACTCCCGCAGGCCCTCGGCGCGGGCCTCCCACTCCGGCTTGCCAGCAAACCGGGCGCGCTCCATGGCGTAGCGGTAGACGGGAAAACCGCCAATCACAACGGCCGCGCGGTCACCCCACATCACAAACCGATTCATCCACTCGAACAGCCCGCGGGTCTTCGAGATCCCCTGCACGAACCGGCCGCGCATGGCGGCGCGCACGTCGCGCTCCCATCCTTCCGTGTAGCGGCTCTTGAACTGCTCGCTCTCCCGCAGGAGATCGACCGCCTCCCGCCACTGGTTCGGCCTCGCCATGAACTCGGCCACGTACTGCGCCCACTTGCCGGCGGGCATGTAGGCCGCGAACGCCGGGAAGCTGCTCCACTGCTTGAGCATCGTGACCGGGCTCGGAATCACCGCCTTGGCCATGCGGATCCGGAACTGGTCGATGATGGCGAGCTGCGAACGGGTGTCCTCCCCACCCGTGGTCAGCTTGTTCACGAACCCGTTGAGCGCCAGCCGCGCCTCGGGCCCGTGGAACTTGGCGACCGCCTCCTGGACCCGCTCGTCGCCCACGGCCGCGCGCATCATGCGGACAAGGTCGGCATGGGTGCGGAAGTGCGACATCTCGAGGAAATGCCCCACATAGACGGCATCGGCGTCGGCAACCCGAATCGCCCGTAGGTTGGCCTTCCGGAGTTTCGACCAGGCGAAGAAAATGCTCGGGATCGGCCCGCCGCCTTCCGGGATGCCCGTGTCTTCGAACTTCCCATAGAACTCGGTCCGCAACGGCACGTAGCCGGCCAGCTTCGGCGGCTTGACGTACATCAGCCGTTCATAGACGGGCGCGAAGTCGGCGTACTCGCTCTCGTACCGGTCCATCAGCCACCGGCCCCACGCGAGGTCTTCCGGCGCGAGGAATCGCTCCATCTGCTCCTTGGTCTCCTGCGTCCACCCGATCGCGTCCAGGCGCTCGAGCAGTTGCCCATCCCCGGGCAGGTTCTTCCGCTCTTCGGTGCTCATCGTGGCCCAGCGGTCCACGTCGACGCCGGCCAGCGTCTCGGCGTGGCGGAAGACGGTCCACCAGTAAATCGCCTGATTCCGGCTCATCTGCATTTCCTGCGGCCCCTTCGGAGTGGAAAGGAAGATGCCGGACTTCTTCACTTCCTGATTCTTCGCCAGCCGGCGCGCCAGCGCCCGGCCCTTGAGCCCGTAGACGCGCTCCTTGCCCTTGGCCATGTCCTCGTAATGCTCGCGCACCAGCCGGTCGCGCTCGCTCTGGGCATCGTGCGCCGGGCGGACGAACGTCTGCTGCAGGCTGCCGCCCATGCCGGGTTGATCCTTCCGCAGGTCGAGCTTGTCCAGCAGGTGCTCGAGGCTCTGGTGCATCGTGTCCCAGCCTTGGGCCCGGTCGAGCAGCTTGCGCCACGCGGTACGGTTGTTCCACCGCGCCGCCTCTTCCGGCTTGGTCATCAGCCCCTTGTTCCCCGTGGCCGCATTGACGGTGTCCGACACCCGCCGGTCCGTCTCGGCGCGGAACTCCTGCTCGCGCTCTTCCCACTCCATCATGCCGCGGCCGATGATGCTCTCCAGCTCCGCCATGGCCGCGCGCATCTCTTCGAGGGTCACGTCCCGGCGCTGGAAGAGCGCGCCGAACTTCTCCGCCATGATGATCCGGGCCCGCTGCTCGTCGGTAATGCCGATGATGCCGCCGCTCGACTCGGCCTCCGAGGACGCATTGCGCGAGTCCTCGATGATCGTGCCCATCTCGTCGGCCGCCGCCCGCGGGGACAGGTTCACCAGGCGCTTCGCCTCGTTCACGCGGTCCCGGTAGAACTGGGATCCGCGCTTCCCGGCCAGCTTGCTGTTGAGCTCGAACGTGGCCGGCTTGTCCAGCATGGCCTCGATCCGCACGCGAAACTGCCCTTTCCAGTACGCCACGCTCTCCGCGTCGATCTTCTCGACGGCCTTCCGGAAGCGCTCTTCAATGCGCTCTTCGGTCTTCCCCCGCGAGGTCGAGACGATGGCGCCCACGACCCGCCGACTCACCTCTTTGGGTAGGCGCGGCTGCTTGCCCTCGTCGTCGAGGGTTTCCGCCATGTAGTCCATAAGGAGCTGCTGCGTCTCCGGGATCTTGTCCCGGACGGCCATGAGCTGCTGAATCAGCGCCTCCTTGCGGGCAATCTCTGCCTCCTGGCGCTCCGCGGCGCGGTCGCTCTTCCGCAACTGCCGCTCGGTGTCCCGCAGCCGGCCTTCAGTTGCCGCCGCCGCGTCCATCTGCCGCCCCCGCTCCGCGCTCACCATGCGGACGGCGTCCTTCTTGGCCTGCTTGATCCGGGCCTCAAGCTCCGCGATCCGGGACGCCAGCCCGGCACGCTCCTGCCGCACGGCCTGCGTGGTCCCGCGCCGGGCCTCGGCCAGCTCCGCCTCGAGTGCCGCCACACGCACGGCGCTCCTCGGGTTCGCCTTCGCGCCCTTGAGCTGCGCCTTTGCGGCCGCAAGTTGCGCCTCGATATCGGCGATCTTGGCATCCGCCACCGCCCGCTCTTCCTCCCGCGTGCGGCTGGCCACCGCGTCCCGCTCCTGCCGCAGGGCCTCCACCTGGTCGGAAAGCTCCTTGATCTTCTGGTTGTGCGGGCTCCACCCATCCGGCGCCGTGGCGGAAAAGCGGGTGTCGCCGGCCGCCGAGAACGCCGTCCGCCCCTCGGCGGCAAAGCCCGGCTTTTCCACCGTAGCCGTGGGCGCCCGCTCGGACTCGGCCCGCAGCCGGTCCGCTTCTTCGAGCACTTCCGCGATGAACTGAAGCACGATCTTCGGATCCGTGGCGCTGATGATGTTCTCGCCGAAGTGCGCAGACAAGGTGTGGAACGCTGCGCTGGCTGCAAACTCCGTGCCGTTGCTACGGTCGTCCGTCACGTAGTCGTAGAACTCCTCCACCGTGCGGAAGCCGGAATCGTCCATGAACTCCTGCGCGCGGGATCGGTAGTCTTGCTTCAGTTCGATGACCTTCGCGCCGGGCCGCTCCGGGCCGCTGAACCCCTCCTGCGCTCCCGCGACCGCCTCCGCGCCCGGCCCTTCCAGCGTGTCCGCGGGAACGAACGTGAAGCCGTATCCTGCCTTTGACCGCGACGGAATGTAGAATCCGCGCCGGCCGTTCTCGACCTCGTATCGCGGGCTCATGTCGTACCCGGCTGACACCTGCTCGGCCACCATCTTCCCGCCACCCTTGATGATGCTCTGCGTGGCCTTCTCCGGGCCCAGTCGGTGCCATGCCCGGATGTACCAGGGTTGCGTTCGGATGTAGTCGAGATGATCCTGCGTGAGCGCGCGCCGGTGGGCCCGGGTCTGTTCGATGGAGTAGTCGCCGGCTTCGCTCTCCCGGGTGGCCACGCCCATCAGATCCCAGCCGCCGGGGATCGTCTCATCGCGAACCCAGGTCTCAAAGAACGTCTCTTCGTCAGACATGGTCTGTACCGCCAGCACGCGGGTCTGCCCATCGTCGCGAACGGTACGAATCACCGTCCGATACGGATTCTCCCGCGACGGCCAGCCCACGGAGAACCGGGCCGCCCCGCCTTGAGGCTCCGCCCCCATGGCGCGCGCAATGCCCTGCGTGACGCTGTCCATGGGATCCCGGCCTTCCAACCCTTGGACGCTACCCTTCCCCCGGCTTCCAACGTCCGGACCGGCGCCGTCTTCCGTCTTCCGTCTTCCGTCTGCCGTTGCCCTGTCCGCGCCCGCCATCCTGCCCGCCTCGATCGCCACGTCGATCAGCCGCTCGATCAGCCTCTCCGCCTGGCTCCCGCTTCCGAACCGGCCCTGAAGGCGGGTTCCCACGGCCAGCTTGGCGAGGAACGCCCGGACCGCCCGGACGAGCTTGGTCCACATGCCCGGCAGGCGCTTCCGGTTCTCGGCGATGTGGGCAATGACTTCCCGCGCGAAGGCCCGGCGGCCGGCGTCAGTCTTCCGGTCGAGGCCCGGATAGTTAGCCTCCACCCGCCCCCACGCATCGGCCACGATCTTGCTTCCGGCCAGCTCCCCGGCCAGCGCCCGGTGCACCAGGTCCATCAGGTCGTCCGTCTGGATCGCGTCCATGCCGCGCTCGACCGTCTCGTGGAGAAGCGCCTCTGCCGCCTCGCGCGCGTCCGCCATGCCGTCTGCCACCAGGTAGACGGTGCCGGAAGGCGAGAAGACCCCGCGGGGCGTGCTGACGATGCCCTGCGCCCTGGCGCTTCGCTCCGCGTCCTCACGGTCCGCCGGGTCCATTTCGGAGATGCTTTGAACCACCTTCACCTTGAAGGCCAGCCGTCCGGCCAGCTTCTCGATCCGCTTCCGCACGTCCGCCGCCTGCACCGACCCCTGCGGGCGGAGGGCGGAGAACGCCGTTTCCGGCAACGCGATCCGGCCGTCTTCGAGTTTGACCCCGCGGAGCAGATCGGATACATTGACCGACGAGGCCGCTGGGCTCGAAGACTGTCCGCTGTCGGAAACGACGGCTGCGTCTGTTACCCCGGCGGCCTTTTCGATTTCGACTGCTACCAGATCGTAGTGCCCAATGCCTCTTTCGGGGCGAACGTAGTCCTTGGCCTTCAACCGGACTCCATAGATCCTTCCGTCGACTCGCACGGCGGCATAGAAGACGTGCATGGATCGGATGGTGAACAGATCGTCCGCGCTGCGCGGAGCATACGTTTCCAGATGAACAGCCGACTCGATGAGTCGGCGAAGAACCCTGTGCGCCGCGCCCTTGACGGGATTGAACTTGCTCCGAATGGAATGGCGCAACGCGGTTCGCGTGACATTGATTTGCATTCCGGAGTCGGCGTTCTTCCACTCGACCCTGTCGTCTCCGGCCGGGAAGTCCTTTTCCAAATCCCTGAACATCGATGCGGCCGTGAGGATCCCGGACCGGCCGGCGTCATGGACCGGCACCGGCGCATGGTCCACGAGCCGGCGGATCCGAGCCTGCTCTTCCGGGTTGTTCCGCGCCTGCTCCGCCCCGCCCGCCACGCTGAACCGGGTCTGCCCGCCGACGGAGAACCGGCTGGTCCCTCCGCCCGCCTGGCCCTTCTTGGCGGCGTAGGTGTTTGCCTCTCGGACTTCTTTCGCGATGTCGTCGGTGGGCTTCAGGTTCACGCGCCACACCCTGCCCGTGATCTTCGCGACGGCGTCCGCAACCTCGGCAATCTCCTGCGTCCCCAAAGGGCGCGTCTTCATCCGGTTCCCAACCTTGAAGAAGTCTCCCGTCAGCCCGCGCACGCCGGAATCGAGGTACACGTCGCCGCCGACGGACTTGCCCGCCGGAACGCTCAGGTCGTAGTAGCCGCTGGAACGATTGGGAACAAGCTGCGCGTCGCGGCTGGCAAGCGGGAAATGCGCCACGTCCAGGACGCGCGCGACCGCCGCTCCGCCGTTGAGCTGGAGCCGCGGATCGTGCGCGAGCTGCCCGGGCGTCCACGAGGGCGCCATCAGAAGGCCATTCACGAGGCTCTTGTCGTTCGCCCGGAACGAAACGATCCGCCCCCGGCCGCCGGAAGCGTCGATCGCGCGAATCGGGTTGCCGGCCAGAACCCACCGCTCGAATCGGTTGTCCTTGGGCACGTCCGCGTCGATGTCGTCAAAGCTCACGCCAAACGCGCGCTCAATGTCGAACCGCTTGGAAAGGAACTGGCTCAGCGGGATCCGAAGCCGTCCGCCCGGCTGGTTGGTCAAGACCTGGAGCGTGAACCCGCTCGCGGCCGACTTGATGCTTCCGGGCCGTTGCCTCGGAGCACTGATGTTGACGATGACGCCCAGAGAGCGGCCGACCACGTTGTTCGAGGCATCCTTTTCGGTCAGATAGATCGGAACGCCGGCCATGGCAGTGCACTTCGCAAGCGCCGGGGCCGTCTTGTTCTGCCATGTGACGCGCGCCGCCTTGTAGAAGGCGATGGCGTGATCCAGCGCATGCTTCATGCCGGGATCTCGCGCGGTCTTCATTTCCCTTTCGCGCTCGGCAATCGTCTCCTTGAAGAGGCGTTCGATCTCGGTGTCGATCTTCGCGGCATTCGCAACCGCCTTCTCGGTAGACACCATGTTGTCACGGAACTCCCGCTGCATCTGCTTGGAGGTCGGCACCGGGCGGGTATCCTTCACGCGCCACTGCTGCATCCTCGTCGACGCCGTGAAGATGCTCGACTCGTCGGTCCCTACGGTCAGGATCTCGTCCTTCAGTAGCTCCCCGCCCCAATCCTCATAGGTGGTCGCTTCGAGGTCGTATTGGTCAGTCGATTTCAGGTACTCGATCAGCTCGGAATAGCTGTTGACGATGGCCACATACGCTTCCCCCTGCTCATGGTTCGGGCGCAAAGCCATGCGCCCGGTGAACTTCAACGCCATGTCTTCCTGCCGGGCGACTTCGCCGGTGTCCGGGTCTATGTCCGGACTCAACCGGGTGAACCGCTGCAACTCCGGCCCTGCGTCGATCAGGTAGCGGCCGACGATGGTGTCGCCGTACTTGTTGAAGAAGTCCACAACGTCCAGGGAGACGGAGCCCGTGGTTTCCGCCGTCGTGTTGGCGTTCAGGCTCTTCATCTTCCGTTCAAGCATCATGCCCGGACGGCGCTCGGCCTCGAGGGGAAGCACCAGCATGATGTATTTGGCCGACCCCGGCACCATCCCCGTGCGCTTGATGCGCCCGAAGGTCTGCATGACGACGGTGATGTCGAGGTGCGCCTGCGCCACGATCATGGCCCGCGTGCGCTGGTCCTTGAACTTCGTCGAAGCGTGCAGCGAAAGCCCCGTCGACCCGCTGGCGTTGAGGATGATCGCGTCCAGCCGGCCGGAGTTGAAATCGTTGACGAGCTTGTTCTTGTCGGCCTTCGGACGCCGCTGGTACATCCCGGACCGGTAGGTCACATCGTCGTACTCGATCCCGCTGGTCCGGCCGGTCATTTCGCCTACGGTCATTCCGGCGCCGCGCAGCCCGTGCAGAAGCGCGTCGATGGGGCTCACCGGCACGGCCATCTCGGGCATAGCCTTGATATCGGCGACGATGCTGTCGTAGATGGCTTGAAGCCCAACGTCGGCCGCAGTGAAATAGATCGTCTCGGTGTCCCCCTTCGCGCTCTTGTCGTGCGCCCGAAGGGTGCGATCCAAGGCACGGCGAATCAGATCCTTCATCGTGAGGGTGATCGGCCGGCCGCTCACAACCTTGCGGTCGTCTGCGAACTCGCCCAGCGCCCCCTCCATCGTGTTCATCAGCGAGATGATGGGCTTCTCGCCGCGCTTGAACGCCGCCGCCGCCTCTTCGACAACAGCGGGCACCTTCAGTCCGAGAAGAAGCTGGCTGACGT